>NZ_JASJFB010000848.1:0-9181 GCF_030065455.1 Microcystis sp. M53602_WE12
CTGCACAATATTTATTGAGAGAATATTTATCGATTTTGTCTTCTCTCTTGGCATCCATCCAAAGCCTTAATGCTTTGTTTCTGATGAATTGTACTGTACGAATAGCTTCATCAATGGCAGAACACTGACTTGGTTTAACCACGGCTTTCATTTCTAAGACAATCATTGTTTATCGACCTCAAACAACTTATTTTAAGTTAACCTGTAGAGCATCGGATTGTCAAGATTTTAGTTGACATCGAAGCTCTTACATCGAAGCCCCTCGAAATGTGTCGAAATGTGTCGAAATGTCGTGCTTCGCTGTTTTATACTGGTCGGGGTTTCATCCCGTCGCTAAGCGCGAGGGTCTTCACCCCGACATTCAAGATAAAATAATCAACAATCGACAGTTGAGGGAAAAAACTTGTTAGTTATCGGTTTAATCAGTGGCACATCGGTGGATGGTATCGATACCGCTTTAGTGGAGATTAGCGGTACAGTGGAATCTCCACAGGTGCAGTTATTAGCTGGAGAAACCTATCCCTATTCCCCCCGATTACGCGAGACAATTTTACAAGTCTGTGGGGGAGAAAAGCTCGACCTTGAAGCTTTAGCCAGCTTAGATGATGATATCGCCGCAGAATTCGCCCGTGCCGCTTTAAATATCCAAAAAGAAGCCCCAAAAGCCCAATTAATCGGCAGTCACGGTCAAACCGTTTTTCATCGACCCCCCGCAAACGATCGCCTCGGTTACACGGTACAATTAGGACGGGGAGCAGCGATCGCAAAAATTACCCGTATTCCCACCATTAGTAATTTTCGCGCTGCCGATATCGCCCAAGCTGGTCACGGTGCGCCCCTAGTGCCGAAAATTGACGCTTATCTGCTTTCTCACCCCACTAAAGCCCGCTGTGTTCAAAATATCGGCGGTATTGGCAATTTAACCTATCTACCCCCCCGACAAAGGGAAAATTGGCAGCAAAAAATTTTCGGTTGGGATACTGGACCGGGCAACGTCCTCATCGATTTGGCCGTACAATTTTTGAGCCAAGGACAACAAACCTACGACCATAACGGTCAATGGTCCGCTCAGGGTCAACCCTGCTCCGAATTAGTTCATAAATGGCTACAGGAGCCTTATTTTCAACAATATCCCCCTAAATCCACTGGCAGAGAGTTATTTAGCCCCGCCTATCTAGCCCAATTGCGCGAGGATGCCCAAGCTTATTGCCTCAGTGATGCCGACTGGTTGGCTAGTTTAACCGATTTAACCGCCATTTCGATCGCCCACAGCTATCAAACCTTTTTGCCAGAAATGCCCGCGGAAGTGCTGCTCTGCGGTGGTGGCGCTCGTAATGCCTACCTGCGCCAACGACTCCTAGCACATTTGGGGTCAAATGTCAAGCTTTTGACCACCGATGAGGTAGGATTAAATAGCGATTTTAAAGAAGCGATCGCTTTTGCCCTCTTGGCCTATTGGCGCTGGCACAATTTCCCCGGTAATTTACCGCAAGTCACGGGGGCAAAAGCAGCGGTTTTATTAGGAGAAATTTACAGATGAGCAGCAGCTATGAAATATTTTCAACAATTCAACGCCAAAGGGTCAGCGATGGGCAAATAGTGCCAATTTTAAGCGATTGTGCCGATTATAAACGTCTTTTAATTCTTGTTTGGCCGCAATTGGGAGATTTTGATAGTCTCGAATACGCTTGGTGGTTAGAAAAAGAGGCAGCCCTTTGGCAAAATGCCGGGATAACCATTCGTGCCATCGGTATCGGCGATCGCAATTCAGGGTTAAAATTCGCTGAATATACGAAATTTCGGCAAGATTGGCTGTTTGTTGACCCCAAAGCCGAATTACATAATTTATTAGGACTTTATCGCGGTTTATCGCTAAAATTACCTGGGTTTTCTCCCGGGCAAAATGCTTGGTTAAATCTAATTTTTATGTGTGCGGGTGTGGGTAGTCCGGGGACTCTGGCCGAAGTGCTGCGGGGTTATCTTGGCGATCGCAAAGCCCCCCAATTAATTGCCGAGGAGGAAACAATGCAAGCGCGGCCTTTACCACCTTTCCGGGGTTCCCTATTCAATCTTGCTGGGGGTCAAGGTTTTCAGCGACCTTTTGAATTAGCCACCCTGAGACTTCGTAATATGAGTCAAGTTTTGGGCAATTGGTCAACATATATCCCCGATAGTAGTTATCTCACCCAACGGGGAGGGACTTTTTTATTTGATAGTCAAGGAAATTTACTCTATGAGCATCGGGATCAAGGTATCTTGGGATTTGCTGAGAATATGAGTTATCCCCTCGCTTTTTTGCAGGATTAAGCTTTTTTATTCTGCATCTCGCTCACTCCCAACTCTTGACTTTTACCTTTTCTAGCTGATAGCTAAAAAACTACTTAAGTAGGGCTTGCTGAATAATGGTAAAACCCTTTTAAAATAAGGCTTTTGACCTGTTAAAGTCCGATGTTCATGCTGCGAAAATAGGATTGGGACTTTCAAAAACCTTGCATTATCCTTCTTGTAGTACATCGCTTGGTACAAAAAACAAGGGCAACAAAGCCTGAAACGACTGGCTCCTGACGACCGGCTACTGACTCCTACCCCCAGGAAAAACTTTTTCAGCAGACCCTAATTACACATTTCGATCAAGCTTTTGCTCCTTGCCTATCTTCACTAGGAAATTTATTTTGCATGACTACTTATTACCTAAAGATTGATGAGATTATTTAACGATTGATCCACAACTATCGGGGGTTATTTACCTAAGAGATAAGTAAATATTATTTTAAGTTTATTTAAGGCTGTCATTACTAATGCTAAGTTGAGCCGGGTAAATTTTCCTGTAGTATCAAAAGGAAAACTCATTCGACCCGTTCAGTTTAAACGGCGAGAGAAGGGATTTTAAGACTGAGGAACAACCTATGGCAAAAAAAACAAAGACAACCACTTATAAAGTCACCCTGAAAACACCTGGTGGCGACCAGACAATTGATGTTCCCGATAATGAATATATTCTCGAGGCAGCAGAAGCAGAAGGATTAGATTTACCCTTTTCTTGCCGTGCTGGTGCTTGCTCTAGTTGCGCTGGTCAAATCGAATCTGGTAGCGTTGATCAGTCTGATCAATCCTTCTTAGATGATGATCAAATTGAAGCGGGTTATGTCCTCACCTGTGTCGCCTATCCTACTTCTGACTGTGTGATCGTCACCCACAAAGAAGAAGATTTGTACTAATTTAACTCAATATTTATTTGGGGGTTAGATACTCCAACAATAATAGAGCGGGAACTGCAAGAGCGACAGTTCTCGCTTTATTTGTATTTTTGCCTCTTGACTCGACAGTGAGATACAGCCAAAAAATTAATCCTGCTAGAGGTTTTCTACAAATTCATAATTATATGGTAGTATAGTTATAAAGTTATATAAAGGGAGTCAGAGATAATGCTATTCCGTCAGATGTTTGATCCCGAAACCAGCACTTATACTTATTTGATTGCCGATCCCGTCAGCAAGGAAGCGGTATTGGTGGATCCAGTGCGGGAACAGGTGGAAAGGGATGATCGGCAATTACAGGAGCTAGGATTAACGCTAAAATACTGTTTAGAAACCCATATTCACGCCGATCACGTCACAGGAACTGGAAAATTAAGGCAAATCACAGGCTGTCTGGGTATAGTTCCCGAAAATGCTCAAGTAGCCTGTGCTGATCGCCATCTGGCAGATGGAGAGGGATTGTTACTAGGAAATATCACCATCAAAGGGATCGCTACTCCTGGTCACACCGATAGTCATCTAGCCTATTTAGTCAATAACAGTCATATTTTGACGGGAGATGCCCTATTTATCCGAGGTTGTGGTCGTACCGACTTCCAAAGCGGCGATGCTGGTACCCTCTTTGATTCGGTCACGCAAAAACTTTTCACTCTCCCCGATAGTACCCTAGTTTATCCCGGCCACGACTATCGCGGTTTAACTGTCTCCACCATTGCCGAAGAAAAACAATACAATCCCCGTTTTGTCGGACGTAACCGCAGACAATTTATCGAGTTTATGAACAGTCTTAATTTACCAGATCCCAAAAAGATCATGGAGGCAGTTCCCGCTAACCAAGGCTGCGGTAATTTAGGAGTTGTTTTAGCTTCAAGATCCATTCAGGAGATTAACGATGACCAATACCACAAATCAGGCAAAATTACTAGAATTTGATGCCCATACTTTAAAAAACTTAATTGAGCGTCGAGAAGTTTGCTTAATTGACGTGCGAGAACCGGGGGAGTACGCAAGCGATCGCATTCCAGGGGCGAAATTAGTACCACTTTCCAGTTTTAACCCCGATTTGATCGCTTTTGACCCCAATCAAACCCTAGTTCTCTACTGTAATTCCGGCAGCAGATCCACTGTAGCAGCACAAAAACTGATTGCGGCAGGATTTAGCCAAGTTGCCCAGCTTAAAAACGGCTTAAATACTTGGAAAAGTGCGGGTTATGCCACCGAAAAAGACCAAAATGCGCCAATTAGCCTATTCCGTCAGGTGCAGATCGTCGCTGGTTCCTTAGTAGTCCTCGGAACAGTATTAGGAGCCTTTCTCTCGCCTTGGTTCCTGATTTTAAGCGGTTTTGTCGGTTCTGGTCTAGTTTTTGCGGGGATTAGTAATACCTGTGCTTTAGCTATGCTTCTGGCTAAACTTCCCTATAATCAACCCCATCAGTAAGCAGTAATCAGTCATCAGTAATCAGTAACCAGTAAATAATGAAATATGATTTGCTGATAACTGATAACAAGAGAAGAATCTAAAACCTAAGATGTACTTAGTTTCTAGCCTTCTTTTTAGGTAGGAGAATTGTCAGATTCTTTACTTGGGGCCTGTTGCCTTCAGAAACTGATAACTGATAACTGATAACTGATAACTGAAATGACTTGGTTAATTGGACATTTATTAGCCGTTTGTACGGGGATTAGTCTGGGATTGTTAGGAGGAGGAGGTTCTGTACTAGCATTACCGATTCTAGTCTATGTGATGGGAGTACCGACCAAATCTGCGATCGCTATGACGCTTCTAGTCATCGGTAGTGTCAGTTTACTCGGCACGATTCCCCACTGGAAAAAAGGCAACATTAACTTAAAAACCGCTTTTATCTTCGGTTCTGCCACGATGGTAGGGGCTTTTTTGGGAGCAAGATTAGCCACATTTCCCTTTGTCACTGCCACCTTCCAGATGCTCCTGTTTGCGACACTAATGCTCCTAGCGGCAGCCTTTATGATCCGCAGATCAGCACAGATAGATAATCCTGATTATAAAGCCCGCGATCGGCAAAAAAATCTGACTCTCTACCCCCAACCAGTCTGCCGATATTGCTGGCTCTGGTTAATGAGCGAAGGAATTGCTGTGGGTGTCCTGACGGGATTAGTTGGGGTTGGGGGAGGCTTCGCTATCGTTCCCGCGCTGGTATTATTGGGTAAAATCCCCATGGTTCAAGCGATCGCCACTTCCCTGCTGATTATTTTCCTCAATTCTGTAGCCGGATTACTGGGTTATTTAGGTCATATTAGCGTCGATTGGCAGTTAACCCTATCCTTTGCTTTTGCGGCTGCTCTCGGTACTCTTATCGGTTCCTATCTGGGACAGTTTGTGTCCGCAAAACAGTTACAAAAAGGTTTTGGTTATTTTCTCTTAGCGATCGCAACTTTAGTTTTAATTCAAAATCGTCATATCCTGTACAATTTCCTGACTCCGAAAGGCAATTCTATCATCCCAGCGGAGAAGACTATCAATCGAACTGAAGTCAATTAAATCTCGATACTGGGAGAATTGCTGCAATACTGATCAGCTGCTTGCCTATCCACATCACTTGTTAAAACTACATGGGAGAGGCACTGGAGCTTTTTGCTGTTTAAGACTGATAACTGATAACTTACCCACTGATAACTGATCACTGATCACTGATTATCGGCCCACTTCAGCGAAAATCTCGGCTAAAATCTCCCCAGCACCAGCCTCGCGCACTTTATGGGCTAAATCTCGTCCTAAGACTTCCCCATGGCTAGGATCACCGCTAACCGAGTCCTTAATCAGGCGCTTACCGTCGAGACTAGCCACCATACCCGTTAAAGTTAGGATACCATCCTCGATCGCCGTATTCACTCCGATGGGAACTTGACAACCCCCCTCCAACTCCCGTAAAAAAGCGCGTTCAGCATAGCATCTATCGCGGCTAGGGGCGTGTTCCAACACTTTTAGGACTTCCAAAACCTCTGGATCAGCATCGCGGCATTCTATCCCTAAAGCCCCCTGTCCCACCGCATGGAGAGAAATTTCCGCCGGAATAACCTGATGAACTCGATCGCCCAATCCTAACCTTTCCAATCCCGCTACTGCCAGAATAATCGCGTCGTATTCTCCCGCGTCCAGTTTTGCCAGACGGGTGTTAACATTGCCGCGCACATCCTTAAAAGTCAGATGGGGATAATGGTAACGCAACTGGGCCAATCGCCGCAGGGAAGAAGTCCCCACTACCGCACCTTCTGGTAAAGTGTCTAATTGATAGTCTTGGTTTTCGCTATTTACCACCAAAGCATCGGCCGGATTAACTCTTTCGGTGACGCAACCCAAGATTAAGCCTTCCGGCAACTTAGTGGGCAGATCCTTGAGAGAATGGACGGCAAGATCGATCGATCTATCCAAGATTCCCACTTCTAATTCTTTGGTAAATAAACCCTTATCACCGATTTTCGCCAGGGCCACATCGAGAATTTTATCGCCTTGGGTACTCATCGTCTCCACCTCAAACTGTCGATGGGGGTGGTGTTTACTCAATTCTGCCTGTACCCAATAGGTTTGTACTAGGGCTAACTGACTTTTACGGGAACCGATACGCAGGGAACGAGGAGGACTAGAAACGGACATATCTGAAGTAGGAATTTAACTAAACATCTATCTGACTGCTCGATCTAGACTATCCTGATCTCACCCCTGTTGAGTAATCACTTTCTAGCTTAGGCATAAATAGTTACATCTCTTAATATTTTTAGACAAATAGGGTTATGGGGTTTTCGGGAAGGGGTCAAAGTTTTAAGGTCAGTGGTTCGGTTTCTGCGTTGGTATCTAAAAAATTAACCGACTGCAAACCCTGTATAGGGTCTAACTAAAGGTTCATGAAGAGCTAAGACAATATCCTCTTTAGGAACACCTAAATTAACTAATTCATTGGCGATTCCCACTTCAGGGACATCATGTTGAACCCAAATTTCGCCATTTTTTATATCAAGATGTAATACCAAATTTCTAAATTCCTGACAGACATAGAGCTTCTAAAATCCAAGACCATCCCGTTAAATACCCGATAGTGTCATTGGATAAACGATTTAAAAGAGCATCGAGTTTATCTCTTAAAGCATCAAGAGATTCAAAAGTTTCCCATGCCAGAAAATTTTTCAGGTACAGCCAAACTCTCTGTTGCGGGGTTAACTTCAGGACAACAAGAAGGTTGATAAAACAAGATAATATTGTCGGGAATTTCTAAGTGTCCCGCAATATGTGCAGGAGCGTTATCTACTTGTAAAATATGTAATTCATTGGGAAAAGCTGGCGATAGTTGTAATAGATATTCTCCGAAACAATCCCCATCTAAAGGGGAGAATTCATAGAAGAAGCTTCTTCCCTGTCGAGGCTCTACAGCCCCGTACAGCCAAAAGCATTGGAAGTTATCTTGAAAATTACCAATCGGCTTAACTCCGAAAAGAGTTATTTTATTCCGAGCAATAGTGTGACAACCAAATCTACTTTCATCCTCGCACCAAAAACTTACTTTCTCGTAACGCTTTACTTTCTCGCTTTCCCTGTCTAGTAAAGCTTTTAGTCGTTTAGATAAGTTCGCTTTAAACTCATCTACTTCGCCAGGCAATTGTCTCGGATTTCGTGGTCTAGGTACTTTTAATTGAGCTTCCTAATTCCTGTCTAACGAGACGATAAACTGTTGTATAGCTGACGGAAATTTCTCGAACGACCGAGAGCCAAAAATAAATCTCTTTATAGCTGGTAAAACCCACTGGGTCTTTTAATTCGTTTTGTAAAAGAGCGACTTCTTCTACCGAAATCTTTTTCGGTCTTCCTGGTGGGTTTCCTTCAGATAATAATCGCTCGATTCCTCCTTTTTTTGTAAAAACTTAACCAGCGATGGATTGTTCTTTCCCCTCGTCCCATTAATACCGCTAAATGGCGAACCGTCTCTACCTCCCCCATCTTCAAAAAATATAAGGACTGTACTTTAGCGTAGGCTAAACTACTTTTTTGTTGTTTCATTAATTCTTTTAAATCTTCTACTGACTCAACAATATCAATTTTGGGTACGACTGGCATCGCTAATTTATCCACTTAATCATCTTTTCTATAAGTATGCCATAGTTTTTGAAATTTGGTATAAGTAGCTAGGCAGAATTAAACTTAAAACAGTGAGTTTCGTATTCTCCTTTTTGAGCGCGAGCTTCGCTCCCTTGTTTAACAGCGATCGCTAAATCGTACTCATCGGGAAAAATTTGACCTGCCAGTTCGTGAGTTTTCAATTGATGCCATTCAGTTTCAATAAGATTCATTTCAGAGGAGTATTTGGGCAGTTGAAAGAAAAATAATCCTTGCTGCTGCCACTTATCCCAATAATCTCTGACTTGCTTACTTGTATGAATGGGATGATTATCTTGAACGATGACGGTAATCTCCCCCGTCTTTTCAAAATGTTGGGCAGCAAGTTGGGCTTGCCATTCGAGAAGCTTAATATAAGTGTCCCCGTATAGAGAGCCTAATTTCAATCCATAGTCAAAACTCACTCCCACCGAGTAAAGTCCCAGAATATTTAATCTTTTTCCTCGTCTTTTAGTCTGTTCTAAGACTTTCTGCTCTCCAAGACGAGCATAAGTGTAGCTGACGGGACTCCAAAGAGAAAAACCTGATTCATCCAAAAATTTTAGACGGATTTCTCCGGCACTATGCGCCCAGAACAACCAGTCTAAATCGGCTTTTTTAGCTAATTTAACTTGAGGATCAGCACAATTGGGTTGTTTATATATTGGGTTCTTCGTTACTTGGTATGGTTCGATAGGGGGGCATAAATCGACTAAATCCTTATCTGGCAAGAGACTTAATTGATTAGTTCGCTCTAGAGCAAAAACAATTGACAAAAATCGCTAAATGCCTTTCTCTATAA
>NZ_JASJFB010000875.1:0-5394 GCF_030065455.1 Microcystis sp. M53602_WE12
GGCTGACAGCACCAGATAGTAGTCTCAACCGCTACTTCTGTTGGTCCATAAGCGTTATATAATTCACAGTTTAACTGCTGAAAAAATCGTTGATTGAGTTCATAAGATAAGGCTTCTCCCCCGACAATTACTCGTTTTAAATAGTGGCAATATTTGCTCTTGGGATGTTGCAGAAAAACTCGCAATATTGAGGGAACACAAGTTAAATAAGTTACTTGTTCTTGCACAATTAAATCTATTAAATAATCTATATCTTTATACCCGTCAGGTTTAGCCACGACTAGAGAAGCACCAGATATTAAAGACGAAAAAATTTCCCAGACTGAACCATCAAAACTCAAGGAAGTAATTTGGAGAATGCGGTCTTCAGAGGTAATATTATAATGACCAATAGTATATGTCAGAGTATTACAAATTCCTCTATGAATATTCATCACGCCTTTGGGTTTTCCCGTTGAACCTGATGTATAAATAACATAGGCTAAATTCTCAGGAGTCGTTAGATTGAAGGGATTTTCTGGACTATAGGTAGCTATCTTTTCCCAATCCCTATCTAAACACAGTAACTCGGCCCCAGTTTGGGGAAGAAAATCCCCTAAAGATTCCTGAGTTAACACCAAAGAAATACCCGAATCTGAGAGGATATCCCCCAAGCGCTCGGTAGGATAATCCGGATCTAAAGGTACATAAGCTCCCCCGGCTTTTAATATCCCTAATAAACCGATGACCATCTCTAGGGAACGCTCCATAAAAATCCCGACCAAACTTTCTGGACCTACACCCTTATCTCGTAAACAGTGAGCTAACTGATTGCCCCGGTTATTTAACTGTTGATAGGTTAATTTTTGTCCTTCAAAAATAACCGCTATTCCCTGCGGATTCTGTGCAGCTTGTTCTTCAAATAATTGATGTAAAGACTTATCTAAAGGATAATCTGCCTCGGTATTGTTCCACTCTACTAATAACTGATGTTGCTCTTGTGTTGTCAATATAGGTAATTGTGTTACCCGTTGCCGAGTATCAGTAACAATCCCTGTTAAAATAGTCTGTAAATGTGCTGCCATCCGTTCAATCGTATCCTGAGTAAAACGGCTAGTATCATAGACTAACTGAATCAGTAACTCCTGTTTAGGAATAGCAACCACCGTCAAAGGATAATTAGTTTCCTCAAAATTCTCCACATCCTTAACCCTTAAGGATTGACGAGAATCTCTCGATAACGCTTCTCTAGGATAATTCTCAAAAACGACCAAACTCTCAAACAGGGGAACCCCCGGTGGAATATCACTTAATCTCTGTATTTCAGCCAGAGAAACATAAGCATAATCCTGAATTTCTGCTTGCTTTTGCTGTAATTCCTGTAACCAAGATAGCAATAAATCTGATTCTCTGATGGAGACTCGCAGCGGCAATGTATTAATAAATAATCCTACCCTATGTTCTACCCCTGATAAATCATGAGGGCGACCAGAAACCGTAACCCCAAATAAAACTTCTGACTCCCCACTATAGCGACTGAGAAGAATCGCCCAAGCGGCCTGTACTAGAGTAGATAAGGTCAGATTATGCTTTTGCGCCAAAGATTGCAGGTCTTTGGAGTGAGAAGCCGATAAATGACAGTTATACTCTTTATAAGTCGGCTTACCTTCAGATTTCATTAACTGGAGTCTGTCCACCCTCAGGGGGGTGGGAGTCATAAACCCTTCAAGAGTTCGCTGCCAAAAACTCTCAGCAACAGATGGGTTTTGCTGCTGTAACCAAACAATATAATCTTGATAGGGACGCGGCAAAGGAAGATGATAACTTTTCCCTTGAATACCTGCCTCATAAAACCCTAAAACTTCTTGATAAATAATAGGCATACTCCAACCATCCAGAATAATATGATGATGATTGCAGAGGAATTTATAAGTTTGGTCCGATAGTTGAATCATCAAGCAGCGCATTAAAGGAGCAACTTTTAGTTCAAACCCTTGTTGACGCTCTGTTTGTAACAATAAATCTAAACGTTGTTGTTGTTCTGTGGGGGAAAGATTGCGCCAATCCTGATAATCCCAAGGCAAATCAACCTTTTTTCGCACAATTTGCAGAGGTTTTTCCCGTTTTTCCCAAAGAAATAGAGTCCTTAATACCGAGTGACGCTCTACAACTTTTTCCCACGCTTGCCTAAAAACTGCAAGGTTAATTTCTCCCTCCAGAGTAATTAGAGTTTGACTACAATAAATCCCTGAATCAGGAGTATAAAGACTATGAAAGAGCATCCCTTCCTGCATGGGGGAAAGAGGATAAATAGACTCCACATTTTTGGCGGGTTGATTTTTTGTGTCTGCCATGAAAGATTCTCCTTATTAGTCAATTTCTGCCAGAATATCGTCTAATTCCTGTTGATTCAAGTGCGCTACTGGAAAATCTGAGGGAGTGTAACCCCCAGCATCAGGAGATAAACAATGCTCAATCAATTTCAGCAAAGCTTCTTTATAGCTGCGCCCTAAATATTCTACCGTCGAACGTTCATAGATGAGATCGCTATAAGTCCAGTTTACTTGTAACTGTCCCTCGATAACTCTGGCCGTAATCTCTAATAAATGACTACGATGTCCCTTAAGACTGTGATTAGGCCCCTTAGACTCATCCGCTAATTTCCAATCCCCTTTTTGCAATTGTCCTTGCTCAAATTGACCTAAATAATTAAACAAAACTTCTCTGGCAGGAATTTCAGCTAATTGAGACTTAATATCAGCATCATCACTCAAATATCGCGAAATTCCATAGCCAATTCCCCTGTGAGGAATAGCTCGTAACTGTTCTTTAATAGATTTGAGCCGCTCACCGGGGTGATTTTCGGGGGGGAGTCGCAAAATAACCGGAAAAAGACTGGTAAACCAACCTACCGTCCTCGATAAGTCAACCTCACTGAACAAATCTTCTCGTCCGTGTCCTTCTAAATCAAGAGATATGGTCAAATTTTCTGTCCATTGTGTCAAAGTTTCTGCTAAAGCGGTTAACAAAACCTCATTAATTTGAGTGTTATAGGCAGCGGGGACTTTTTGCAAGAGGGCCCGGGTTTGTTCTTCATCTAGAGTCACCGTGACATCATTTGCCGTCGCTACTGTATTGTATTGTTTTCCAGCCTCGTTATCTACAGGTAAATTTCTCGCCTCTAACCAAGGTTGAGTTAACCAATAGTCTAATGGCTCTTTCGCTTTTTGCCCTTGTCCATAATCCCTCAAGAGAAGTGCCCAATCCTGAAAGGCTATGGTTTTAGGTGGAAGTTCTAGATTCTCCCCCCTTTCTAGCTGTTGATAAGTCATTAATAAATCTTCTAACAAAATTCGCCAAGATACACCATCAACCCCCAAGTGATGAATAATAATCAGTAACCGACTGGGTTGATAGGGTGCCAATTCAAATAGTACCGCCTTGATTAATAGTCCAGTAGAGAGGTTTAAACTTGCCTGTTGAGTTGTTGCCATTGCTAAGAGAGTTTCCCTTTGCTGAGATTGAGGAATAGAAGACAAATCAATCACTTCAAAAGGTACTTCCTCCGGCATTCCTTCATTAACTTGTTGCCATTGTCCTTCCTTCACAGTAAACCGTAACCGCAAAGCGTCATGATGTTCAATTAATTTTCTCAGAGATTGAGCTAACAAATCAGCTTTCAGGTGATGGGGAACTTCTAAGAGGACAGACTGATTAAAGTGGTGCATTTCAGCGCGATTTTGCTCAAAAAACCACAGTTGAATGGGAGTGAGAGGCACAATACCCGTCACTAAACCCTGTTTAGCTAATTCGGCTGTGGAATAATCGGCAACTGTAGCTAGTTCAGCAAGAGTAGGATATTCAAATATCTGTTTAGGGGTAATCTTCAACCCGGCTTGACGAGCGCGAGCGACAACCTGAATACTGAGAATAGAATCGCCCCCAACTTCAAAAAAGCGGTCATAACGACTCACTTGTTTAATTCTGAGAACATCTTGCCAAATACTGGCCAAAATCTTTTCTTTCTGAGTATGCGGGGGGACAAAATCCTGCTCAGATGTCCAAGGTATCTCAGGGAGGGGTAAACTGGAACGGTCAATTTTTCCATTGGGAGTCAGAGGGAGAGTTTCTAAGGAGACAAAAAGAGCCGGAATCATATACTCTGGCAATTTCTGTCCCAAGAAACGACGCAAATCCTCAGTATTTATCGGACCATTTTCTCCTACTAGATAAGCGACTAACCTCTTATTCCGATAGGAGTCTTCCCAAACCTTCACCACCTTTTGCTTAACTTGGGGATAAGTCCCTAGAGTTGCCTCAATTTCTCCTAATTCAATGCGGAAACCCCGCAATTTTACCTGATTATCACCCCGCCCCAAAAAATCAATATTTCCATCGGGTAAATATCGGGCTAAATCTCCTGTTTTATAGAGTTTGGCATTAGGTTCATTACTAAACGGATTGGAGATAAATTTCTCGGCGGTTAATTCAGGTTGATTCAGATAACATCGAGCTAACCCTTTACCCCCGATATATAAATCACCAATAGTTCCTAGAGGAACCGGTTGCTTAAAAGAGTCCAGAATATAAACTTGAGTATTGGCAATAGGCCGGCCGATACTCGGTTGTCCATGGTGTCCTTTAGGCACTAAGCTAAAAGTGGAATAAGTGGTATCTTCTGAAGGACCGTAGAGATTATAAACATTCTTAATGTTTTCCTGCTGGTAAAGCTTCTGTACCAATTGATTAGACAAAGCTTCTCCGGCGAGGTTTACCGTTTGCACAGTCTCAGGTATCGCCTCAATTTCCAGCAGTTGAGCGATCGCTGTAGGTACGGTATTAATTAATGTTACCTCTTTGGCTGCACTTAAACTAGGCAAATCTAGAACATTCTGGGCCAGAATAATCTTACCCCCCACAGCCAAGTAGGGCTGATTCATTCTCTCTTATGTCATTCTCTCAACTCCTTATCTGGCAACGTTTTTAGTCGATTTCTCGGAAATACATAGGGTTTGCGGCAAAAAGTTTTTCGTGGTAGGGTGTGGGGTGTGGGGTTTTACCCATTTTCAGGTGGTCAATTACCTAATTTTCAGGGAAAAAGTCCAGGGATTTTCCCCCCAATCACTCCAATGGTCGGCACTTTTTGAGGGAAAAAAAGTCTAACAACCTTATCCAACAAGGTTGTTAGATTTATTCAGCAAGCCCTACATAGCTGAAAATTTGTCAAAACGTCGTGCTTTGTAGGTTGATTCATGAATCAACCCTACCCTGCCCTAGGGTCGTTTCATTCTCTCAAATGTCATTCTCTCAAGTCCTTATCTGGCAACGTTTTTAGTCGATTTCTCGAAATACATAGCTGAAAATTTTTAAAAACGTCGTGCTTTGCTTACCTCATAAGCGATTAAAGGTAGCAAA
>NZ_JASJFB010000458.1:0-4345 GCF_030065455.1 Microcystis sp. M53602_WE12
AGATAAGTAGGGAGGCACAATTATTTGTAGGATGGGTTAGCGGTAGCGTAACATAATCGGGCGTTGGGTTTCATGCTTCAACCCAACCTACGTTCATCTTATATTTAATTCCACCCACCCACTTACGTTCCATTTCAGCCCGACGAAGATCGCTTTCCCTTAAACGGCGCTCAAACTCCTCGGCGGAAGCGCGGAATAGCTGGTAAATATCCTCAAGGGTTACAGGTTCACTCATGGACTGACATCGAAAATAAAACACCCCTAATTATTTTAGCGATTCGGTCGAGAAAACCGAGGAGAGCGAGAGAGCAAAAACGAGATAAATATTAAGAATTATGTAGAAAACTTGACACAAGTATCGTGCTGTGTTATTGCTCCTTATCTTGAATGTCAGGTGAAGAGCCTCGGTTTTACCGCAGTTAGAGCTTTCTAAACATTTTAAACCTTTGTAGCACAAGGCTTTCAAGACTCGGTTAACAATTTGTAATATTCCTTACTAATTATTTATTCCTCCTTTTGCATGAGTGCCTGTTGCCTGTTGCCTGTCCTGATAAGTAGCCTATACTCAGCGGATTTAGTATTAGTGTTCCTCTAGTATGTCACGGTCAAGTCTGTATTAAGGGAACTCGCATTATTTTCTCTACTGGAATGGAAATGCGAAACCTTTGCATCAGCGTACATCTGCCTTTTTCCGGATACAGGCAAAGCTCTCGATGCAACGCAAACCTGTTATAATCACCAACTAGATGGAATCCGTGACCGCCTGCAAATGTATCCAGGCTTTGGGGTGGGAAAGCTGCAATGACAACTGACTTTATCGAGATCTACGAACACGCTTTACGCCCAGAATTGTGCGAAGAGATCAGGCATCGTTTCGAAGCCAGCGACCGCAAGTCGGATGGACGGATCGGTCATGGAGTCGACAAATCCAAGAAGAACAGCACCGACATCACCATCACAGGCCTCTCCGAGTGGAGCGATTTGCACAGTCAGATACTCGACAGCACACTGCGTCACCTGATGTTGTACATTCGCAAGTATCCATACCTGGTCACGAGTGCGTTCGCATTAAGCTGGCAAGAGCCGGCTACCGGACTGGTCAGGCCGTTAACAACTTCGGATGTTGGAGCGGCATCGGACCTGGAACTCGCCGAGTATTTGTTCAGAGTATTTCGACCCGGAGCGATCAACGTTCAGAAATACTCGAAGAGTGTCGGTGGTTACTACTACTGGCATTCGGAAATCTATCCTCGCGACCCAGCTGCCGAGACGCTCCATCGCGTCCTTTTGTTTATGTTCTATCTGAACGATGTAGAGCGCGGTGGTGAGACGGAGTTCTTGTACCAAGAACGGAAGCTCAAGCCGACCTCTGGGACGATGGTGATCGCTCCCGCCGGTTTTACCCATACCCATCGCGGCAATGTGCCCGAGTCGCACGACAAATACATTCTGAGCAGCTGGATCTTGTTCAACCGCGCCGAGCAGCTCTATGCGCGCAAACCCAATCCGGCGTGAGACGACACCAGCGACACAAAGACAGGCATTGCCAACCTCGCCATTTTACTGGCAACCCGAACGTTGCCTGGCTCACGATAGACGGAGTCAACGGGCCACCGTCTGGTGATGGTAGCTCTCTACTCGCGCTTAGAAATTAATTGAATGGAAACTATCAGTAATCAGTGATCAATTAACCTTTAATCATGAGTCAGTTATGATGATGAAATTATTAAGCTCTGTAGTCATTTTGGCAAGTTTACTGAATGTTACACCTAGGATGGTAAATCATCCACCCCGACAAGTTGCTCAAGCGTCTAGCGTTTCTTCGATTCAAGGTTATTGTTTTTCAGTCGCTAATGATGATCTAGATTCTACGGCGAGGATTTATATTCAGGGAAATCAAGTCACGGGTCGGGTAGAAGCTACGATTCATAATGAACAAGAATCTTATTATAGTTCCTATACTCAAACCTTACAAGGAAGGAAAAATGGGAATCAGTTAAACTTAAATATCAAGACAAAAATTGAGTTAGATACTCAAACAACTCAAGAAAAATGGACGTTAACTTCAGATTCTTTGAATACGGGACGAGTCGTTTATCAAAAACAACCTTGTTTAGTATCTCAAATTCGGTTGGCACCAGGAACTAATACCACTGCAGTTAATCAATCGGTTGTTCGAGGTAGTCGAAATATTTATTTATTAAGAGCGAATCAAGGACAGAGAATGGATCTGAAAATTACAGCATTAGAAAATAATGCCGTATTCGATGTGATTGCACCGAATGGGCAAACTTTGAAAACAGAAGCTACCCAATCTAGTTTAAAATTACCGGCTACTGGAAATTATGAAATAATTGTAGGGGGAACTCGTGGCAATGCCACCTATAAATTAAATGTTAAAATTCAATAAATAGAAGGAAACATGGAACAGCCTTGAGGTTGGGGGAGTCTTGACTCTTGCCTCATCTCAACCAGCAATTTAAATGCGCGGGCAGCTTATCCTATATGGTACTGTTTAATTTTATTCCCACAAAAGTTGATTATGTCCTTACCTGAACTCCCTCTTCATCTTCAATTAACCCAAATGATTTCGGGTTACTGGCTATCTCAAGCTAAGCTAAAACGCACTTAAACCACCTAAAATAAAAATGGCTCTTCGGTTTGTGTTATGCAATGGACGGGGTTTATAAGGGATGTAACCCTTATGTATAAAGACATTTGGCGATTTTTGTTAATTGTTTTCGATCTAGAACGAACTAATCAATTAAGTCTCTTGCCAGATAAGGATTTAGTCGATTTATGCCCCCCCTATCGAACCATACCAAGTAACGAAGAACCCATTTCTTAAGATAGACAACAGAATTTATCTCCGACTACTTAACGGCATTATTCAGGGGGGATATTCATACAATACTGAAAAACAATCGAACGTTGCTTTTTTTCCTCTCTATCCTATTTTATTCAAATAAATTGCATCTTTAAATTCTTTAATTTTGCCTATTTATGGTCTTCTTTTTTCTAATTTATGTCTAATATTTGTCTTAATTTTTGTTTATAAAAATAGCAACATTTATCTGAATAAGAGAGGCTGTAAAAAGGTTTTAATTCTTATGTTAATTTTTCCTAACTCCTTTTTTTATAGCTGTTTTTATAGAGAAAGTTTATATTTGCTAACCACCTCTGCTTGTTTTTATTTCTTTCTGAATAAGAAATACTTTTGGTCTGGATTTTTGGGATTTTTTGCCAGTTTAACTAGAGTCACAGGAGTAATAATTTTTCTGGCTTTTGCTATCGAATTACTCTGGAAATATTTAAAGAAAAAAGAACTGCCCAAGAGAGAAAGTCTTTTCCTATTATTAATACCCTGTGGTTTAATTGCTTATATGGTATTTTTAGCGTGGAAATTCAACGAACCTTTGGCATTTGTTAAAATTCAGGATATGTGAGGTAGAAATGAGAGAGTATTTTCTTTAATTACTCTAATAAACTACTGGAAGAATATCAATTGTATAGAACTCTTGCAAATTAATTATATGTTATAATGATGGGTTGACTAATTTTCCCCAAAAAATTAGTTAATCAGTACATTCGTCCTGAATGAAAACTTGAAGTTTAACTTTTAACTCAAAACTCTTTAGAGCTGCTTTAATTTGGTTATCAAAACCTCTTTATTTAAGCGGCACAAACTATCTCAATTATAAAAATTGAGAATAAATTCTCCTTGACTTGATTAATCTTTAGGCAACTTTTAAGAAGCTGCTATACCTATCCCTAACTCACAGTTATAAATAGCCGCCAACAAGTTAACTCTTAAACTATATCTTCGACGACGATTCCGATATTTACAAGATAAGATTTTCAAGATTTTGAGTTTCCTATTTATAGGTTCAATGATAATCCTTTCTTTGGCTAAAGCCTTGTTATACTCTTTTTCTAACTCGGTTAATTTTCTATTTTTCGATTTCTTTTTCGGTGTATAACTATTACTATGGTATGCAGCTATTCCCTGATAACCACTGTCTTCTATGCTGGTAGTTAAAGGATGAAAACGAACTCGACTTTTTTTAAATAAACTAAAATCATGACCTCTGCCTTTCCCACAAAAGACACAGATAATTTCCTCTGTATTTTGATCAGCTACTAATTGGGATTTTAAAGTATGATAACCTCTTTTACCCCCCAAAAAATCTTTCGGTTTCTTTTGGGGGCGTTCAATGGGAGTTTCCGTTACATCCATTACCGTTACGACCGGTATCTCTGCTTGATTGAGTAAAGCTTTTTTTCCTTTTAAACGGAAGTTTCCCGATTGTAAAAGCATTTTTTCCGTCTTATTTACAATCCGACA
>NZ_JASJFB010000372.1:0-2512 GCF_030065455.1 Microcystis sp. M53602_WE12
ACAAAATCAACTTTATGTGATTTGCTTACCCAGAGAGCGATTCAGGCATATTTGAGGAGAATTGGCCATCTCAATTGTTAAGCAAAAATCGACCAAATGTGAATATTTCGTAACTATTCTGATTGACTGGTATCACTTGAACCCGCATTTCTCACAAACTGAATTAAGAACCTAATTTGGAGGTTAAAAGTTGGTGTTTTTCAAAAATAAGAGAAACCCGCTTAGTTATCAAGGAATAATCTGACTAAACTAATCAAAAAATTCCTGAATTACTGGAAAAATTCCGTCAATTAGGGAAAATGTTCACGACAAAGTTAGCTGAATTTATAAGCAGCCATTTTTAAGACTATTTAATGATCTTTGAAAACTCTTCAACTTATCCAGTTCCCGCTATCGCTTGAATTCTAGAGTAAGCTATCGCTAAAATATCTTGATAGGGACAAGAACTGGCAATTGCGATTAAAATTCTTCTGACACTAACAGTAATTCTAGCTCCTAATTTAAGGAAATTAAGGCGAATTGTTCCCACTGTCGCTTTGGCAAAAGAAGTTTTAGCCAAACAATTTTGACGAAAAGCTTGCATTAAAACATAAGCCATTGATGACAACCAAAGTCTTAATTGATTACTCTCAAATGTCTGTGTCGAAGTCCGGTCAGCAAATAATTCTAATTGTTGCTCTTTAATTCGATTTTCCATCTCCCCTCTGGGGCAATATTTTTCAGTGTAAAGTTTAGATGGGGGAATCTTTGATGCAGGTAAAGAAGTCACAACGTGGCGAATTTTTACGCCCTCACTACCAGGACAAACTTTTGTCACCACTCTTCTTGAACGGCTCCAGGATTTTTGGGTTTGATAACATAGGGAACGATACCAAGTCGATTCTGGTACCAATTTCGCCAATTCTCCTAACTCTTCATCGGGAGAAAATAACGTCTCCATTAATTCAGTAACTGGCTGAAGTCTTTGCTCGTAATCTGCCTTAGCTTTCTCAATTACATCGGTCGCTCGTAATTTTAATTGACTATTCGTTGCCATTGCTAAAACATAATCAACTCCTGCTTGACTTTCGCAAAATTTCATGATATCTTCACGGGAATAGGCACTATCTCCTCGTACTAATATCTGCGTATCTGACCATTTTTCTCGAATTATACCGATTATTCGCTGCAATTCTTCTAATGCTCCCCCAGCAGGCTCTACATTAGAAGACCGGAGTTTAGCTACTAATAAATGATGCTCACAGAAAATATACAAAGGAGCATAACACACTCCTTTATAATAAGTATTGAAAAACGCTCCCTCTTGATTTCCATGCACTGGGTCATCGGTGACATCCATGTCTAAAATAATTTGTTTCGGTGGCTTTTTGTAGGATTCTAGAAAGATGTCCACAAAAGCTTTTTCAATTTCTTTGGGGTTAGGCTCGATTTTATGGTAACGACTGTTCTCTTGATTGATGACTGTTTCCGGACAATATTCTAGTCGATTAATTGTACTTTTTCCCGCTAAATTTGCTTGGGCTGAGTCAATAAAATTTAGTTTTTTCAATGCTATTGCTAAAGCTGGATCATGACGTAATTTATCATGATCATTGACATCCTCATATCCCAAAACTATCCCATAAACTCTTTGTGCGAGTAGTTGATGAACTGAATAATCTAGATATGATGAATTTCGATAATCTCGAAAACATTCGGCAAACCGAGCCGTTATTTTTAGCTTTTGGTCTAACTCTGCCATCAAAATAATTCCTGCATCTGAGGTGATTTTTCCTCCCTCAAAATTAGCGATTACTTGTCTTCCATTGAGTTTTCCAAAATTTAATTGATTGAGTGGAGACTGGTCTGAACTAGGAGTCATAAACTTGACATACTTTAAATAGTTTTAATCATTAAATTATCGCAAGCTTTTGACTTCATTCTCTACTTAAAATTGAGACTTTATCAACTAATTAACCTAAAAATACGCATTTTAAATTTGTTCTTTTTTCAAGGTCTAATTGATGATGAGCTTAAGTTGAATCCTAACAACACACTGTCGTTTTTGCTACAAGGCGATCACCCAGTCAAAACCCAGATTTTGTAAGGCTTCGGGGGTTAGTGATCGTACTTTTTGTGAGAAATGCGGGTTGAAATGCCCACACAGCAAGCGGTTCACAAAATTGGCTAATTGTCAATAGCGTTTGAGATGCTCTCACCCTGCTAAATCCGGTTATTAAAAACCGATTATTTATTACCTCTTTTCCCTTTTGCCTCTTGCATGAGTGCCTTATCTCAACAAGCAATTTAAATGCGCGGGCAGCTTACCTTTCGAGAAAAAATTTTTTTGCACAGGGAGTCCTTACAATAGAAAAGGGAACACACAACCAAATTGCTGGTATTTTTCCTCTGGGCATGGTGGCGCAGTTTATAGAATTTAGCTGGAATTTATGAATCATTTTCTGCATTCTTTCACTGTTTTTCCTGATTCTGCCCGAAAATCTCGCTCTTACTCCCTGGGTAAACTGCGACG
>NZ_JASJFB010000508.1:0-3719 GCF_030065455.1 Microcystis sp. M53602_WE12
ACAAAACAAGGGCAACAAAGCCTGAAACGACTAGCTACTGACGACCGGCTACTGACTCCTACCCCCAGGAAAAACTTTTTCAGCAGACCCTATTTATTCTCCGTTTTGCCTTTTGCATGAGTAGAAAACGGGTTTCTCCGAGAAACCCGTTTTCTGTGCGTTACTCAACGGATTTAGTATGATAACTGATTCAAGGCTGCCTCCTGTCTCCTGTCTCCTGTCTCCTGTCTCCTGCCTCCTGTCTCCTGACTTAGCCTTTCAGCAATAAATCGCTAATTTCCGACTGACAATGACCAATTAAACGATTAATCGCTTTTTTTCCTTGTTTACCTTGATAATCTGAGCGATCGCTTTCAGTAATTCCATAGGGACGACCGATCGCCACCTTGACACGATGATAAAAGACAACGGGATGCCAACCGTCTTGATCGAATAAAGGTTCCGTGGTATCTAACCAGCGCAGCAAACGCACGGGAAAAGGACTAATAACAGTTTCCGACTCGGAGAGAATAGCCACAGGTAAGACCGATAGATTCTCCACGGGACAACGCAGGGCTAAATGGGCAAATCCGCTTTGAAAAGGGCTAATTTGACGAGGAGCAGTCAAATTTAACATCGGCGATCCACCTTCTGGAAATAAACCGATCCATCGTCCGGACTGTAAAAAATCCGTTGCTTGCCGAAAAAAAGTCCGGTGGCGTTTTTCAGGGGTATCAAAGGGAAAACAGCCCAATTCTCCGATTAATTCCCGCAAAAGCGGCGTTTTTCCCATGTAGTGATGACAGGCGATCGGGAGAGTTTTGCCCAAAGCTTGAATTAAGATCGGCGCGTCCAAAAAGCTACGATGGTTACTTACCACGATCGCCACTCCTTGGCTGGGTAGATTTTCTTGACCGACGGTAAACAGACTCGTGCGCGTGGTATCAAGAATTAAACGAGAGGTGGATAGGGGGGTAAGCAGCTTCATGGAAAAAAAAAATCGGCCTTAAGATTGTTTTTATTGACTTAGATCACAACTAAAGGATAAAACAGAATTAGAGGATCATAAAATATAGGGATTATGTCCCAATCATCTACGGATCAGCCTCGGGGCAGCCTCGTCTATTTAAAAAAATAAATTTCATGAATGATTTGAATGAGCGAAAAACATTTGCTTTGACAACACCTCTTTATTATGTCAACGATATCCCTCACATCGGTAGTGCCTACACAACGATCGTAGCGGATGTTATGGCACGATGGCAGCGGTTACAGGGCAATTCTGTCCTCCTGATTACAGGAACCGACGAACACGGACAGAAAATCGAACGGACTGCGGCAGCCAAAGGACTCGCTCCCCAGGAACACTGCGATCGCATTGCCACCAGTTTTGCCCATCTCTGGGCAAAGCTACACATCCAGTATGATCGCTTTAGTCGCACCACTGCCCCCCGTCATCAGGCAATTGTTAACGAATTTTTTGAAAGAGTCTGGGAAAAGGGCGATATCTATCTCGATCGCCAACAGGGTTGGTATTGCGTCGCCTGTGAAGAATTTAAGGAAAAAAGAGAACTGTTAGATAATGGCTGTTGTCCCATTCATACTAATCTGGCCGCCGAATGGCGCGACGAGGAAAACTATTTTTTCCGTCTCTCTAAGTATCAGACACAACTAGAACAACTTTACCGAGAACAACCCGATTTTATTCAACCGGAAAGCCGACGTAATGAGGTTCTCAACTTCGTCAACCAGGGACTACAGGACTTCTCCATCTCTAGGGTTAATGTCGCTTGGGGGTTTCCCATTCCCCACGATGGTCAGCATACCATCTACGTTTGGTTTGATGCCCTTCTTGGCTATGTTACCGCCCTTCTCGACCCCGAAGACGAACCCACCCTAGAAAATGCCTTGGCCAAATGGTGGCCGATCGATCTGCATCTGATCGGTAAAGATATATTAAGATTCCATGCCATTTATTGGCCGGCTATGCTAATGTCGGCGGGTTTACCCTTGCCCAAAAGAGTGTTCGGCCATGGCTTTTTGACCAAAGACGGGCGGAAAATGGGCAAAAGTCTCGGTAATACCCTCGATCCCTTCGATTTGGTTGAGCGCTATGGGGCCGATGCCGTCCGTTACTATTTCGTCAAAGAGATTGAATTAGGACAGGATGGCGATTTTCAGGAAACCAGATTTGTTAATATTCTTAACGCGGATTTAGCCAACGATTTAGGCAACCTCCTCAATCGCACCCTAGGCATGGTTAAAAAATACTGCCAAAATATCCCTCCCCAGTTGACTGGCGTAGATATCCCCAACGATAATCGTCTTAAGAATATGGGGATCAATCTAGGGGTCATTGTTGAACAGAAGTATGATGCGCTACAATTTAATCAAGCCTGTGAGGAAATATTGGCGTTAATTCGCGCTAGTAACAAGTTTATCGATGAGAGTGCGCCCTGGAGTTTATTTAAACAGAAACAACAAGCAGCGGTAGAACAAGTCCTCTACGCAGTTTTGGAATCAGTAAGACTCTCTGCCTACCTACTCTCACCGATAATACCGACCTTGAGCAGTAAAATTTATCAACAACTAGGTTTTGTTATTGATTTTAATACTTTCAGGTCGGAGGATGGGGAAAACTCCCCTGATGGTGTCTCTTTTTCCCAACACTGTCAATGGGGATTACCCACAAATCCACAACTAGGAACACCTGAACCGATCTTTTCTAAACTAGAACTGCCGTTAAACGATTCCTAAAGGAATTTTTTGATAACTCTATTTTTTAAGGTCTGTTGTCCTTTGGGATACAACTGGCAAACACCCAACACTAAACTTTTAACAAACGAGGAAAAATAAAATGTTTGATGATTATGACACGGCCCCAGTCTTCACCCCCGAACAAGTGCTAGAAAATCGCGGTCGTGTGGCGATTTTCATTGATGGTTCTAATTTATTTTATGCGGCCCTGCAATTAGGTATCGAAATTGACTACACCAAATTACTTTGCCGTTTAACTGCTGGTTCTCGTCTCTTGCGCGCCTTCTTTTATACTGGAGTTGATCGCACTAACGAAAAACAGCAGGGATTTCTCCTCTGGATGCGTCGCAACGGTTATCGAGTCATCGCTAAAGATCTAGTACAATTACCCGATGGTTCCAAAAAAGCCAATCTTGACGTGGAAATTGCCGTGGATTTAATGGCGCTAGTGGGTTCCTATGATACCGCAGTAATTGTCAGTGGTGATGGGGATTTGGCCTATGCTGCCGATTCCGTCAGTTACCGTGGTGCGCGGGTGGAAGTGGTTAGTTTGCGATCGATGACCAGTGATAGTTTAATTAATGTAGCCGATCGCTATGTTGATCTAGATCAAATCAAAGAAGAAATTCAGAAAACCAGCAAACATCACGTTGGTTATAATAATTTCCCCGTCAGCGTCTTAGACCAAGATCGTAGCAGTCGCTAGAAAAATTCGGCAAAAATCAAGTTTAAGGTGGGTAATTCCCACCTTTATCAGTTATCAGTGATCAGTTATCAGTGACCAGTTATCAGTTATCAGTTATCAGTTATCAGTTATCAGTGATCAGTTATCAGTTATCAGTTATCAGTGACCAGTTATCAGTTATCAGTTATCAGTTATCAGTGACCAGTTAAGTAGGTAGGCACAATTATTTGTAGGATGGGTTAGCGGTAGCGTAACCCATGCGGGCGTTGGGTTTCATGCTTCAACCCAACCTACGTTC
>NZ_JASJFB010000459.1:0-3601 GCF_030065455.1 Microcystis sp. M53602_WE12
ATTTTCGATGGTAATGCCCCTTTTACCCCTAGGGGCGCTTTTGCCCAAGCATGGACAGTGGCAGAGGTATTAAGGGTTTGGCAAGTGATCCGAGAATTTCGGCCATAATCCTTTAACGTCAGTTCCGAGTCACCAAAAAATAGGCTGGGCTGACGGCGATTGCATGAAGATTTTGGCTGATCGCAAACTCAGGTTATAATCAAGGAAGGGAGAGAATATTATATTTCATCTCTGCACCGGTTTTGCTTTCGAGAAGGTGGCAACACCGCCCCACTTTCTCACCATCTCCTTCCAGATGGGTTAGTTAGCGGTTTGACTTCTATGAACACCAATTATCTTGAAGAATACCAAAAATACCTAGCCGAATGGCAGAAACTGCTTCTGTCCGCTTGGGGTAATGGTGTTCCCTCGACTACATCAGTGTTTGAGTTTCCAGAAACTTTGGTTAAATCCCTCGAATATCAACAAGAATGGGTGAAATCCTACCTAACCGCCCAAGAAACCGCCACCAAAGTTGCCCTCGATAGTCAGAAACAATTCTGGGATAGTTATTTCGGTTTTGCTCGTCAGTCCATGGCTGTAATCAATAAACCAGCCTAATTAGATATAAATTGGCTAGATAGGGTTTGCTGAATAAATCTAAAAACCTTGTCCAACAAGGTTTTTAGACTTTTTTTCCCTCAAAAAGTGCCGACCTTTGGAGTGATTGGGGGGAAAATTCCTGGACTTTTTCCCTGAAAATTAGGTAATTGACCACCTGAAAATGGGTAAAACCCCACACCCCACACCCTACACCCCACACCCTGCCACCAGGAAAAACTTTTTTAGCAAACCCTAGATAGTTCGATTGGTGACTTAACTTCCCTTAAAAAATGAAATTCCTCAAATACAATCCCCTCTGGCTCTGTATTTGAGGCTTTTTTGGGTTTTATTCCCTTTAGGCAATTAGGGAATTTTGGGGTTTAGCAAAAATCATCCGTCCGGCCGAGGTTTGCAGTGCAGATGTCACCACTACCCGCAATTCTCCCCCCAGATAATCTTTTCCTTCTTCTACCACTACCATCGTGCCATCTTCTAGATAACCGATGCCTTGGGTGGGTTCTTTTCCTGCTTTGAGAATTTTCAGATCCAAAGTATCCCCAGGCAAGTAGATCGGGCGTACTGCTTGGGCGAGATCGTTGACATTCAAGATGGTGACTTTTTGCAGATTGGCCACTTTACTGAGATTATAATCGTTCGTGAGCAAGGTGGCGTTAATCTCTTGGGCAAGATGGACTAATTTAGCATCTACGGTGCTAATATCCTCATAATCGGCTGGATGAATGATAATGCGCTCGGGAAATTCTTGCTGCATCCGGTTTAAGATATCTAATCCGCGTCTTCCTCTGACTCGTTTTTGGTCATTACTGCCATCCGCTAACTGCTGCAATTCCTGAAGAATAAATTGGGGAATGAGTATCTGTCCCTCGATAAATCCCGTGTCTAACAATTGTTCGATACGACCATCGATAATACAACTGGTGTCCACAACTTTGGTGGCGGCCGCTTGCAGGGTTCCTTCTGCCACTAAAATTGATTCCATACTATTGGGGTTAATCAGACGCAAAAAAGTGCGACCGTGGGTATCAGCTAAACTAACCCCCAGATAGGAAAACATAACACTGCCTAAAATGGCGATTATCGGCTTGATAAACGAGAATTCTCTGGGAATCGGTAGGAAGAAAATCGGAGCTAGGATCAGATTAGCAATCAACAAACCGATAACTAGACCGACCGAACGGGTTAAAATAACTTCGATCGGAGTTTGCCGTACTTGGGTTTCCAGACGACGATAGGTAGTTTGGGCAACTAAACCAAGGGCTAAACCAATAATTGAGGCAAAACCCGCCGATAACCAGCGTAAAGCTTCAATATTGCTGATTTGCAACTGGACAGTAACCGGCAGCAAGTCAACACCACTATAACCAATACTGGCAACAGCGAAGACGAATAGTAAAATTATGACAGCATCAAGCATGGGGATAATACCAGAGAGGATAGAGGGGGAATGATGGTAGAAAAATAATGAGTATGGATGCTTTTATATTATATCTGTGGGTTTCTCCTAATTTGTGTCGGGAAAGTTGCCTCCATTCTAGGAGATGTTCTCCCCAGCCATAATACATCTTAACGAAGATAAACGAAATTACAGTAGGAGGCAGGAGGCAGGAGGCAGCTTTATTCTCCCCACACCCCACACCCCACACCCCACACCCCACACTCCCTTTTTTCCTTTTTCCTCATATAATGCCCTATTTTCACCCCGTAACCTCGGTTTATATTCATATTCCCTTCTGTCGTCGGCGCTGTTTTTACTGTGATTTCCCGATTTTTGTCCTTGGTAATCGCACCAATCCGGCGACTTTTCCCCCTGTGGTGGAGTATGTGGAAATATTACAAGAAGAAATTAGTCTTAGTCAGGGGACGGGGAAACCCCTAGAAACAATTTTTTTTGGGGGGGGGACTCCTTCCCTGTTACCGGTGGAATTATTAGGAGCAATTCTGGATACTTTAGCCAAAAAGTTTGATTTTGCGGCCGATATAGAAATTTCTATGGAGATTGATCCAGCTACCTTTAGTTTAGAACAATTACAGGGTTATCTTAGCGCGGGAGTCAATCGGGTTAGTTTAGGAGTACAGGCTTTTCAAGAACCATTATTACAGGTTTCTGGTCGATCGCATACTGTTAAGGATATCTATCAGGCAGTGGAATTAATTCAGGGATTGGGAATAGTTAACTATAGTTTGGATTTGATTTCGGGATTGCCACAACAAACCCTGACAGATTGGGAAAATTCCCTAGAAAAAGCGATCGAACTGCAACCGGCCCATCTTTCCTGTTACGATTTGGTCTTAGAAGCGGTTACTCCTTTCGGTAAACAGTATCAACCGGGGAAAAAACCCTTACCCGATGATGAAACCACGGCGAAAATGTATGTTTTAGCCGGTGAAAAACTAGCTTTAGCCGGTTATCAACATTACGAGATTTCTAACTATGCCAAACCGGGTTATCAATGCCGACATAATCGAGTTTACTGGGAAAATCGTCCCTATTACGGTTTTGGTATGGGGGCCGCTAGTTATCTTCATCAACAACGTTTTACCCGTCCGCGCAAAAGTCGCGACTATTTCGCTTGGGTAAAAGAAGGCTGTCAGATTGACGTGGAGAAAAATAGTTTGATTGATGATCTTCTCGAAACCTTAATGCTAGGGTTAAGGTTAGGGTCAGGGGTGAGTTTACCCGCCATTGAAGCTAATTTTGGCTCGGAAATCAAAAAAGCAATTTTAGAGGTCTTAGAGCCGCATAAACAGCGTAATTTAGTAATAATTGAGGGGGATAGCAGGGTAAGATTAAGCGACCCCGAAGGTTTTTTGTTTTCTAATCTAGTTTTAACCGATTTATTCGATCGCTGGCAATAGTTAGGGTCTGCTGAAAAAGTTTGTTGGTGGGGGCAGGGTGTGGGGTGTAGGGTGTAGGGTGTAGGGTTTTACCGATTTTGAGGTAGTCAGTTACCTAATTTTCAGGGAAAAAGTACCTGAATTTTACCCCCGATCACTCCAA
>NZ_JASJFB010000762.1:0-7265 GCF_030065455.1 Microcystis sp. M53602_WE12
GCTCAGCATCCCTATAAAACTCAAATCTTGGACTTCCATTCCTGCAAAACCCAATGGGCAACTCGTTCACTCTATTTTGAGGGACAGAAGCGAAATCAATTCTGTATCCTACACTACCGTTTGAATTTGGAATTGCTGACTATGTTGACCTATAACCACAAAAAAACCCGCTTGCGCGGGCTTTTTCCACAAAACCAAAGTTTTAATTAACCTAACAACGCTTTTGCCTTCGCTACCACGTTATCCACAGTAAAACCGAACTTCTCTGACATTCCTAGATAAAATATCGTAATTTTGTTAAAATAATCTCAAAGAAAAGCCTCTAAAATCAAAGGTAATGTCCAAAATCGCTAAAAAACTTAGTAATTCTCCTTTTCGTTATCCCGGCGGTAAATTTTATGCCCGTAAGCTAATCTTAGCTTGTCTTCCTAGTCACCATAAGTATTGTGAACCCTTTGCGGGGGGAGCATCTATATTCTTTGCTAAGGAAAGTGTAGCAGAGAATATTCTCAATGACAAAGATGAGGAATTAATCAACTGTTATCGACATATCAAAGATTATCTTGATAGTCTAATTGAATTATTAAAAGATCTAAACGCTACCAAAGAACTACACAGTTATTATAAAAATGAATTTCAACCAGCCAATGACCTAGAAAGAGCCATGCGTTGGTATTATCTAAATAGAACTTCCTACTCAGGAATTATGAAACTTGAAAATTGTTATTGGGGCTATGGTGATAAGTATTCTATGCGTCCTGAAAACTGGCCTTCTCACCTAAAAACCACTTCGGAAAAACTGCAAAATGTCAATTTATCTTGTTTAGATTTTGAAGATTTAATCAATCAATTACCCGATGATTACTTTTTATTTGTCGATCCTCCTTACTTTCAAGCAGATCAAAATAAATTCTATTCCTGCTTCTTCAGTCTAGAAGATCATGAAAGGTTATGTAAGACGTTGAAAAAACATCAACATCGATTTAAATTTCTTTTGACTTATGATAATTGCTCCGAAATTAGAGAAATGTATGATTGGTGTATTTCTTTACAAGATAATGAATGGAATTACACTATTAATCGAACTGATGATCAAAAAAATGGTTTAAAATTAGAACATGGTTATCAGAGTGAAAGACGCAAGGGCAAGGAGGTATTTATTGCTAATTATGATCTTGAGAAACCTGCAAGATTTACACCTCTACAATTAAGTTTATTCGATGTATCTTGATTCCTAATTTTAATCAAGTAAATCCTCTATTTTTTCTATCGGGAGCCATGGTTGTAGAGGTTCAGCCGTATTAACATCAAAGAAAATTTTGGGATAATTAGGGATGAAATTACAGTTTTGATCCTGGCATTTCTGGCGAGAACAATTGATATTATTGGTTTGATTTGCTGTTAAATCTTTACTTCTGGCAACGTACATTTTTAAAAGGGCTTCTTCTTGATTATTAATATTAATTTTGCTTAAAAATATTTGCTCTTTTGGTGTGGGCTTCCAAACAAATAGTCCCGTTTCTAAATTGGTCTAAAAAAAAGCATTGGCAAGAGATGTAATCACTAAATCAAAATCTGTTTTAATATGAAGGTATTCCTATCAATTTAGACCTTTTGTGTTCGGTAATTCGATTTGTAATTTTCTTGTGCGAGAATGGGTACTTTTTCAAAAAAGATCAAGTTGAACTTCAAAAAAAGGTTTTCTAATTATTAAAGGAGGATCACCGATTTCTCCAGAGAGTTTCAGCAAGCCATCATCAAAAGTATCTAAAACATCCACTCTGGCTTTAATTGCCGTCGCCACATGAGTTGCATCTTTAGGTTTTAGTGCCTGATATTGCCACATCAATTCTCTGGCTAGTTCACCAACTTTTCTGTCCACATCATAAATATAAATCCACTCATGTCGGAAAAAATCTCTGATTTTTTCCTCACTTTCTTTAGGTAATTTTGGCTGTCCTTTTTCTAATTTCACCACTTCAATAAAAGTAAGAGCAGAAGTCACAATTATTACCTGACCATTTTCAGCTGCTTTGAGAACAGAAATACAATCATTAATTTTATCCTTTTCATTTTTCAGGAAAGCTAAAAAAACACAAGAATCCCAGTAGTGTAGCTTTTTTGTTGGACGAATCACTTACTTCCTCCCCAAATTCCGATCATTTCCTCAATGGTAGGTAAATCTTTTTCCTCAGGAAAAAGATCAATTGACTCAACTTTAATCCCGATTTTTTCCCCATCTTCTCTAGAGGTAACTATCCCCGATACAGAGACTCTTTTTTCTAGATATTCTTTGATATTATCAAGTAAATTTGGTTCAAAGTAACATTTAACACTTTTATTAGTCAATAAATTGTAAACTCTAAAAATAGGTTGACGACTTACATCAATAGCTTTAAGCACACCTTCTACAGTACCAAAACTTTGATATTTTCCCCCGATAATTTCATCAACATTAGCAATCAAAGCTTGATTCAAGTCGATACACCTTGAATCAAAGCCCAATTGCACCATAAACTCATCTCTTTTTTTCAATATTGCTAATGATCGCGCACTTTCTAAAGCTCGATCAGAAAAATACTTAGGGCGAATCGGATGTTCTAAAATTGTTACTATTCCCCTTTCTACAGTCTTAATAACTTCAGAAATTTGACTAGGTGTAATCTGATCTTGAGGCATTCCTTCTAAAGTAAGATGAATGCTGCCACTATGAATTTGAGAGATTCTCCAATTTATCAGGGGGCGATTTTTGTTAGCAAGGGTTTTATCTACTTCATGGAGTAGTATTGCTAATTGTTCTTGAGCCTTGATAAATTTATCAAAAGACAACAGTGAGCCTTCTATATCTAGTGTTAGGCTCTTGATTGTTTCCTTCGATATAGGGCTTTCCCCTTTAGTCATGGCTCTAGGAATCGTGATAATTATCTCAAGTGTAAAGGTTTTGGCTAACTACTAAAGCTTCCTACTTTACATTTTTACATGAACTAACCCTAAAGCCTAAACTAGGTTGACCTATAACCACAAAAAACCCGCTTGCGCGGGCTTTTTCCACAAAATCAAAGTTTAATTAACCTAACAACGCTTTTGCCTTCGCTACCACGTTATCCACGGTAAAACCAAACTTCTCTAGAATCACACCTCCTGGAGCAGAAGCGCCGAAGGTATCAACCCCCAACACATCCCCCTCATCGGTGATGTAACGATGCCAACCCATAGTTGAACCCGCTTCCACTGCGAGACGTTTTTTCACTGCTTTCGGCAGTACCGATTCTTTGTATTCTGCCGATTGTTCCTCGAATAGCTCCCAACAGGGCATAGAAACGACGCGAGCTTTAATTCCTGCTTCTTTTAACACCGCAGCCGCTTTATCGCAGAGATACAACTCGCCACCCGTACCGATGAGAATGACATCGGGAGTACCTTCACAATCGGTTATAACATAAGCACCTTTAGCCACACCATCGAGGGAAGTTCCCGCTAAATTGGGCAGATTTTGACGGGATAATGCTAGTAACGTCGGGCGCTTAGTTTCGCTCACCGCTACTTTATAAGCACCGGAAGTTTCCGTACCATCCCCCGGACGCATGACTAAGAGGTTAGGAATAGCGCGCAGAGAAGCAACGTGTTCCACGGGTTGGTGAGTCGGTCCATCTTCCCCTAAGGCAATGGAATCGTGAGTCATTACCCAGATGACGCGGGTTTCTGACAATGCCGATAAACGGATAGAATTCCGCATATAGTCGGTGAAAATCAGGAAAGTCGCCCCGTAGGGAATCAATCCCGTGTTATGGAGAGCAATCCCGTTACAAATCGCCCCCATCGCGTGTTCCCGCACGCCAAAATGGACGTTACGCTCCTGATAACTGCCTTTTTGGAAATTACCAAAATGCTCTAATTCGGTGTAGTTAGAGTGGGTTAAATCCGCCGAACCACCGATTAAACCGGGTAAAACCCCCGCAAGCGCATTTAAGCAGATTTCCGAGTGTTTACGACTAGCGAGCGCCTTATCTTCGGGTTTATAAACCGGTAAAGCTTGCTCCCAACCTTCCGGCAGTTGACCGGTGGTTAACTGTTCAAATAAAGCCGCTTCTGCGGGATATTTGGCCTGATATTCGTTAAATAACTTATTCCAGTCCGTTTCTGCCGTTGCTCCCTTGTCCACTGCTTGCCGGAAACGATTTAACACCTCATCGGGAACCACAAACGGCTCGTATTGCCAACCTAACGCTTTCCGGGTTAACTCGATTTCTGTTGCTCCTAAAGCTGCCCCGTGAACATCGGCGGTATTAGACTTATTGGGGGAACCATAACCGATAGTGGTGGTGATTTTAATCATCGAGGGTTTATCGGTGACAGCTTTGGCGGCTGCGATCGCATTGGCAATGGCATCTAAATCGGTGTTACCATTCTCGACGTGCTGAACGTGCCAACCGTAGGCTTCAAAACGCTTGCTCACGTCTTCGGTAAAAGCGATATCGGTGGAACCATCGATCGAGATATGGTTATCATCGTAGAGAGCGATTAACTTGCCTAAACCCCAGTGACCGGCTAAAGAACAAGCTTCCCCGGAAATACCCTCCATATTGCAACCATCACCCAAAATCACATAGGTGTAATGGTCGATAATTTTGGCATCCGGTTTGTTGAAACGGGCCGCTAAATGGGCTTCTGCTAGGGCCAAACCGACACCATTAGCAATCCCTTGACCCAGAGGACCGGTGGTCACTTCCACCCCTTCCGTGACGAAATTTTCGGGGTGGCCGGGGGTTTTCGATTTCCACTGCCGGAATTGTTTAATTTCCTCGAGGGGAACGCTATCGTATCCGGTCAGGTACATCAAAGCGTACTGCAGCATACAACCATGACCGGCGGAGAGAACAAAACGATCACGATTAACCCATTGGGGGTTTTTCGGGTTAAAACGCAGGAATTGATCCCAGAGAACAAAGGCCATGGGAGCGGCTCCCATGGGCAGTCCGGGGTGTCCCGATTTAGCTTTTTCTACGGCATCTACCGCTAAAAAACGCACCGCATTAATACAAAGTTCTTCGAGGGATTGGGAGGCGACAACCATAATGTTTTTTAGAATGAACTACAAAAATAAGACCAGGTTAAAGAGGGAGCCACTCAAAGATTACTCTTTCAGGGGCATCGACTCAAGCATATTTTCTAAAAGCTAAGGTGACGTTATGGCCGCCAAATCCAAAGGAGTTGGAGAGGGCAGCGTTAACTATCTGCTGACGACTTTCGTAGGGGACGTAATCGAGATCACAATCGGGGTCGGGATTGTCCAGGTTGAGAGTCGGGGGAATCCGATCATTAGCGATCGCCATAACCGTGGCCACGGCTTCAATGCCGCCAGAACCGCCTAAAAGGTGGCCTGTCATCGATTTGGTGGAACTGACGGGGATTTTGTAGGCCGATTCTCCTAAAGCTTTTTTAATCGCCTTGGTTTCCGTGGGATCATTAGCCCCTGTACTGGTGCCGTGGGCGTTGATATAGCTAATTTCCGCCGGAGTTAAACCGGCATCTTTGATCGCTAATTCGATCGCTCTGGTGGCTCCACGACCGTCGGGAACTGGTGCCGTCATGTGATAGGCATCGCAAGTCAGACCATAACCGATCATTTCGGCGTAAATCCGCGCCCCACGAGCCAAGGCTGTTTCTAATTCCTCTATAATCAAAATTCCTGCCCCTTCCCCCATGACAAAACCATCCCGATCCTTGTCAAAGGGACGACTGGCCCGGGTGGGGTCATCGTTGCGGGTGGACAGGGCCTTAGCGGAGGCAAAACCAGCCAATCCCAGGGGGGTAACGGCAGCTTCCGTCCCGCCGCAGATCATCGCTTTGGCTAAACCCCTTTGTACTAGACGGAAAGCATCGCCGATGGCATTGGAACCGGCGGCGCAAGCGGTCACGGTGCAGTTACTCGGTCCTTTGGCCCCCGTGTGGATGGCGGTTAAACCAGCGGCCATATTGGCAATCATCATCGGGATCATGAAGGGACTACACCGGCTCGGACCTTTTGTCAAGTAAATTTCCTGTTGATCCTCAAGCACTTTTATGCCACCCACGCCCGTACCGATTAGTACTCCTATATCATCGGCATTGAGAGCGTCGATAACTAATTGAGAATCTTGCAGTGCTTGCAAACTGGCGGCGACGGCAAATTGAGCGAAACGGTCCATGCGCTTTGCCTCTTTGCGATCCACATAGTCGTGGGGGTCAAAACCCCGCACTTCCCCAGCAATGCGACAAGCGTGACGGGAGGCATCAAAGTGGGTAATTAAACCAATGCCACTTTTGCCGTTGATTAAGCCTGTCCAATAGTCTGCTAGATTATTGCCGAGGGGAGTGATTGCACCCATCCCCGTGATGACAACCCTTTTTAATGGCAATTCTGTCATGTTTGTTCAAAAATAAGGGCAGATTTTGCCCCAGATATTTAAGGCTAAATTGTCAATTTTCTCGCAATAATTAGGCGGTTGCTCCTACTTTCTCGCTAATATGGTCAACAGCTTTGCCCACAGTGTCAATTTGTTCGGCCGCTTCGTCGGGAATTTCAATATCAAATTCTTCCTCTAAAGCCATCACTAACTCGACCACATCAAGGGAATCAGCTTGCAGATCATTAGCAAAGCTTGCGTCGGGAGTAACTTTTTCCGGCTCTACTTCTAATTGTTCCACAACAACTTTTTTAACTCGATCGAAAATACCTTCACTCATGGATGTCAATTTTTATCCGCTGGTTTACCGGACTCTAGCCTCTAGGGTCTGGGGAAATGGGGCGGTGTTACCATTTCCGACAATAAATTTCGGTTAGCTTTTTCACTGACCATTTTTCATCTTACTGGAAGTTGTTCCCCTCTTGATGAAGTTTTTTCTCGATCATCGGGGAAGTGGGGTGTGGGGTGTAGGGTGTGGGGTGTGGGGTGTGGGGTGTAGGGTGTGGGGTGTGGGGTGTAGGGAGAAGGGAGAATAAATAGAAATAATCTCCTGTCTCCTGTCTCCTGTCTCCTATCTCCTATCTCCTATCTCCTGTCTCCTATCTCCTGTCTCCTGTCTCTTATCGCCTGACGACCGAATAAAAAGCAAAAATATAACGGATAACTCCGAAATTCAGATAATAATCATCGGAAATTTTGGGTCTGAAACCCCGCCGTTCTAGGTTGGCTTTACGTTAGAATTAAAAGGCCAGTCTCGAAAACCAAGTGGACGGCGCAGCACCTTGAAAGCTCGGCTTAGGGGGTTCCGACCAGAAAAGC
>NZ_JASJFB010000102.1:0-1479 GCF_030065455.1 Microcystis sp. M53602_WE12
ATTAACCTGTTGATGCCTTAAGTCCTTCCCTATATGGATTTCAGCTACTTTTGAGCGTAGGCGCTCTCATCGAATTTTATTTTAAGTTAATTATTTGCATAACAATTCCCGAAGAGCCATTCAAATCTGATCCCTGATAGCTGTCTCGGAGTCCCCCGTCTCCTGTCTCGGAGTCTCCTGTCTCGGAGTCTCGACTAGGAAATTAATTTTGCACGACTACTTATAATACTAAATCCGTTAAGTATAGGTAACATATCAGGATAGGCACTCATGCAAGAGGCAAGAGGCAAAAGGGGGAATAGATAATCAGTTTTTAATAACTGGATTTAGGATAATTGCTAATTGTTGGTATTGCTGCATAAGTGCGTAAAAGCTGATAGGATAACGAACGGAAAAAATATAGCTTGTCAAGGTGCAAGAAATCGCTATAATCGTTCCAGCAGAGGCGATAATAATCCCTCGATCATCCATTTGTTAATGATCGCTAATGATTAGACAAACTCGGTTTTCAGCAAGCGGTTTCGAGACAGCGAACCCGTGAGGGTCCCGGTTGATCGTTGATCGAGCCTCCACTGGCCTTTTTTTGGAGTTGATCGAACCATGTTGCAAGGATGGATTCAAATCGCGCTCACGATCCTGATAATCGTGGCGATCACCCCCTTTTTCGGGCGGTATATGGCTAGGGTGTTCATGGAACGGAGAACCCTACTCGACCCACTCTGCGATCGAGTCGAGAGTCTTCTTTACACCTTCGTCGGGGTGAAAGGGAAAGAGAATATGACTGGCTGGCAGTACGTCCGCGCCGTTCTCTACAGTAACGCGGTGATGGCAATTCTGGTTTTTTCCCTGATTGCGGGCCAAGGATTCCTTCCCCTCAACCCGACGGGGATCCCCGCCCCTTCTTGGGACACCACGCTACATACGACGATTTCCTTTATCACCAACACCAACCAACAGCATTATTCCGGAGAAACCACCCTCAGCTACGGGAGTCAGATCTGGGGTCTTGGCTACCAGATGTTCACCTCGGCCGGAACCGGTCTAGCGGTGGGGATCGCCTTTATTCGGGGACTGACGGGGCGACCGTTGGGCAATTTCTATGTGGATCTGATCCGAGCGATCACCCGTATCCTCTTACCGATCTCGATCGTGGGGGCAATTGCCCTGATCATCGCCGGAGTCCCGGAAACCCTCGCGGGCCCGGCGATCTTGCCGACGCTAGAAAACCCCAACCTGAGTCAGGCGATCGCCCGCGGTCCAGTGGCCCACTTCGAGATTATTAAGGAATTGGGAGAAAACGGCGGCGGCTTTTTTGCCAGCAACTCGGCCCACCCCTTTGAAAACCCGAACGGATTCGTCAATCTGGTGCAGTTGGTGGCGATTCTCTCGATTCCCACCTCCCTGATCTATACCTACGGGGTTTTCGCCGATAATCTCAAGCAAGCTCGGTTAATCTATCTAATTCCCCTCGGTATCTTC
>NZ_JASJFB010000765.1:0-1832 GCF_030065455.1 Microcystis sp. M53602_WE12
TGCCTTTCAGCTTTTGGGCAGTTTTGATATAAAGGGCTTTCAGACTATCGGTTAGTTGAATCAGGGATGCTGGTTTCATGCGAGTTCCTCACTCTGAGGATTTTCCCGTTATTATAGGATCAATCATTCTCTGTAATTCTCCTAGTGGTTTTTCCCTATTCTCCCCACACTTAACCCATTCGGCACATCTTCGCTCAAGGTCAGTTGACTCCCTAACATCGGGTTCGCTTTTGGTGGCAATTTATCTCTGGCGACCTTAAGATAGTTTTTGTTTTTCCCTTGACTATGGTGGCCAAGCATACACCTCTTTGTTACCACAACTTGGGTAATTTGTCAAGGAAAAGGCAAAATTTCCTCAATAAACCCAGAGGAGATAGAACTACAGCACTACCCTGACAGCCCAGAACCTTGCCGTTGACTGAATACCCGATCGAGGTTTTCTGAGTCTCCAGAAATTTTTTGTTAAAATTTGCAACATAACTTAACAATGTGTTACACTTCTTAACATAATCATCCAAAAGGAGCCTCCCCATGACTGCCCGCGGCTACACCACCGAAGAACAAGGAAGACTGAATAATTTTGCTGTCGAACCGAAAATGTACGTTGATAGTTCTAGCAGTCTCGGTTTTACCAAAAACGCTGAAAAATTGAATGGCAGACTAGCCATGATTGGCTTTGTCTCTCTTTTAGCCATTGAATTGTTAACCGGTAAAGGAATTATTGCTTGGATTACCAGTCTCTAAGAATTAACAATCCCGTCGCGTTGTTCGGGGAGTTCAGTCCCCGTCCAGACGGGGTGGTTTAGATACCATAAATGCCCTCAAAAACAGCTTTAGCAGGACCTGTCATGTAAACCCGGTTATCGGTTTGGGACCAGTGAATCTGAAGACAACCACCGGGCAGTTCCACGGTACAATGGCGATCGCATTTAGCCGTTAACAGGGCCGCCACTACCACAGCACAAGCACCAGTACCGCAAGCGAGAGTAATTCCCGCTCCTCTTTCCCAGACACGCATCTTCATATAATCCGGTGCGATTACCTCCACGAACTCCACATTAGTCCGTTGGGGAAAAACCGGATGATGTTCAAATTTTGGCCCGATAGTTTCTAGGGGAATAGAGGCCAGATCATCGACAAAAGTGACACAGTGGGGATTACCCATACTAACGCAAGTAACTAACCAATCTTTGCCCTCCACCTCTAGGGGAACCGCGAGGACTTTTTCTGACCCCTTGACCAAAGTGGTGGGGATTTCACTGCCTAGGAGTTGCGGCGGTCCCATATCGACCGTTACCTGTTCATTGGCTTCTAAACGGGGAATTATCGTTCCTGCTAGAGTATGAATGCGATAGGTGCGGCCAATGGCGTTGTTAGCCTCTAAACGGGCGATAAATTGGGCTAGACAGCGAATACCGTTACCACACATTTCTGGTTCCGAACCATCAGAGTTGAAAATTCTCATGGTGTAGTCGGTTGCTGCTTGGCCGGGAAGCGCAAAAATCACGCCATCGGCACCGATGCCAAAATGTCGATCGCACATAGCCACGGCCATTTCCGCTGTGATCAGGGGTTCGGGACTGTGACGGTTATCTATCAAAATAAAATCATTGCCCAGGCCTTGATATTTGGTAAAGGGGATTTTCATCGAAAATTTTGGGTCTGAAACCCCGTCGTTCTACGACGGCTTTACTGTTAAATATTAGCACATTTACGAAATATATGCTAGTGTGAAAGGACATGGAAAAAGCCTATTCGTTTCGATTTTACCCCACACCAACACAAGAGTCGCTATTGCGGCGCACATTGGGCTGTGTAAGATTGGTTTACAA
>NZ_JASJFB010000832.1:0-4330 GCF_030065455.1 Microcystis sp. M53602_WE12
GGAACCCTTATAGAGAAAGGCATTTAGCGATTTTTGTCAATTGTTTTTATCTAGAGCGAACTAATCAATTAAGTCTCTTGCCAGATAAGGATTTAGTCGATTTATGCCCCCCTATCGAACCATAACAAGTAACGAAGAGCCTAACATTTTAGGGAAAAAATGTAGTTATATCTAGAAAATTAAGAAATTATACTGAATTGCTTTGGCAGAGATTGAGGGAATTTTTAACCGGAAAATAGGAATAGTATTGATTTATCGATCGTCCACCATCAGGACAGAAAATGTTCAGGATGGGTAAATAACCCATCCTCGGAATAATTAGGAGCTGCTGAATAAATCTAAAAACCTTGTTGGGTAAGACTTTTAGACTTTTTGTCAATCAAAAAGTACTGGGCATGGGAGTGATCAGGGGGAAAATTCCGGGACTTTTTTCCTGAAAATTAGGTAATTGGCCCCCTCAAAACCGGTAAAACCCCACACCCCACACCCCACACCCCACACCCTGCCCCCAGGAAAAACTTTTTCAGCATACCCTAATTAGGCCGCTATGGCGGTTTTTTCCGATGTTAATGCCTCTTGGCGTTGAAATTCGGCTAATTGTGCCATAATTTCATCCCGAACAATCTGACGGTATTCCAGGAAATGCTCGTTGTGGGCGCAGACAGTGATATAGTGTTCGGCATTGGCGGGATTATGGCGCAAAATACCGAATAAATTCTGCCAGAATTTCCAGCGAGTGGAACGTTTAAAGCCCTGTCGCCAGATAATTACCGCTAGGGCATAGAGATCGGCCCGGCGAGGCAGTTTAAAGGCTGGTTTCGCTTTAGGTGCGCCTAATTTCAGGAAACAGCGATAGGTGCGATCAAGAAATACCTCCGGATCGTACAATTTCCAGAAGGCTTCAATATATTCCGTGGCAATATCTTCGATCGGCCGAGTGGGAACGAAATTCATCAGGGTACTTTGGTTAATGTCCTGTTTCCCCGTTAATCGTAGTCGTCCTTCTTTTTCCAAGCGAGTCCATAGGGCGGTATTGGGTAAAGCTTGTAACATTCCAAATAGAGCCGTGGGAATGGCCGCTTCTTCGACAAAATTAATGATGCGATCGGCCGCTCCTTTTTTCTCGCCATCAAAACCGATGATAAATCCCGCCATAGGGCGCAATCCGGCTTTAATAATCTTTTCTACCGTCTCGGTTAACGAACTACGGGTATTTTGGAATTTTTTGGTTAATTGTAAACTTTCTTCGTCGGGGGTTTCAATACCTAAAAAGACGGCATCAAAGTAACAATCAACCATCATTTCCATTAATTCGGGATCGGCGGCTAAATCTACCGATGCTTCCGTGTTAAACCGGAAAGGATACTGGTGTTCTTCTTGCCAAACTTTTAATTCTTTGAGGAGTAATTTAACGTTGCGCTTGTTGCCAATAAAATTATCATCCACCATGAACACGCCCCGGCGCCAACCTAACTCGTAGAGATAATCTAATTCTTTTAATAATTGTGCGGGGGTTTTGGTGCGGGGTTTACGACCGTAGAGAACGATAATATCGCAAAATTCGCACTGGAAGGGACATCCGCGCGAGAATTGTACCGACATGGAATCATAAGCTTCAAAATCGAGCAGATCGTAGCGTGGGATCGGGGTAATTGTCACATCGGGTTTTTCTGTGGTGCGGAAAACACCTTTAGTTTCTCCTCTTGCCAATGCTTCCACAAACATCGGGATGGTGATTTCTCCCTCATCGAGGATCAGAAAATCAGCCTCGGCCACTTCGTGGGGGATAGAAGTGGGATAGGGACCACCCACAGCCACCAGTTTACCCCGTTGCTTGGCTTCGTGAATTTGCTCGATTAAATCTTGACGTTGCACAATCATGCCCGAAAGAATCACTATTTCGGCCCAATCCCATTCTGCTTCTGTCACCGCCCGAATATTGCGATCAACCAGTTTAAATTCCCATTGCTGCGGTAAAATCGCCGCCACCGTCACCATACCCAGGGGAGGAAGTAAGACTTTGCGATCAACTAATTCCAGAATTTTGTTATAAGACCAGAAAGTCGGCGGAAAAACGGGATAAATCAGTAAGGCGCGCATATTCACTCCTCGCTCGATGGCGATCGATTCTTGACCTTTCGCTTGATTGTAATCTTTTTCGGTCAGGGATGGGAAAACCGTTATTTAGCCCTAGAACTAAGATCAGGTTTGATTTTCGGCCGCCATTGCCCACCCTTGACCCTGCCCCCATAAAAGTTTATGGTCAACATTAATAAAATTTATGTAAACAAATGTTGCATAGTTTGGGAAGTTATGTTACATTTAATATCAAGCACTTGAATCAAATGCAATTTTATTATAGGAAGGCAATTCACCATGGATAAGCAAGAAAACAAACTCGGCTTCACCGCTTTCGCTGAAAACTGGAATGGTCGTTTAGCCATGCTCGGTTTCGTCATTGGCGTAGCTACGGAATACTTAACCCACAAAGGTATCCTTGCTCAATTAGGCTTGATGTAATTTCAGCCTCGATTGCTGTGCATCTACAATCGTCTTGAATAAATTATCAAAAAAGGGAGGAGCATCGCTCTTTCCCTTTTTTAGTTGCAGGTTGGGGATGGGGGAGTGGGGTGATAGGGAAGTGGGGTGTGGGGTGTGGGGTAGATGATGTACTGGAAAATCTCTCAAGTAACCTTGTTTGAGAACACTTGTCGGCAATTCCTGTCTATGGTTAATTAAGAAAAATAAACTGTAGCGAAATATACTGTTTTTTCGTGTTCTAATGGGGATAGATAGGGGGAAAAAAATCATGTCGAAATCACTCTTTACCGATGCCAGCAGTCGCCTAGAACGCGCCCTTAAGTATGTCTCCATTTCCGATGATGCGATCGAGCGGTTAAAATATCCCAAAGCTAGTCTCAGCGTCTCCATACCCGTCCGTATGGACAACGGCACTTTAAGAATCTTCCAAGGCTACCGCGTCCGCTACGATGACACCCGCGGCCCCGGCAAAGGAGGGGTGCGCTATCATCCCAACGTCAGCATTGATGAGGTGCAGTCCTTGGCCTTTTGGATGACCTTTAAATGCGCCCTGCTGGATTTGCCCTTTGGTGGGGCTAAGGGCGGCATTACCCTCAATCCGAAAGAATTGTCAAAAGCCGAGTTAGAACGTCTTAGCCGGGGCTATATCGAGGGTATAGCCGACTTTATTGGTCCCGATGTCGATATTCTTGCCCCCGATGTCTATACCAACGAGATGATCATGGGTTGGATGATGGACCAGTACAGCATCATTCAGCGTAAAATTAGTCCGGCGGTGGTGACGGGGAAACCTTTAACCATGGGAGGCAGTCGTGGCCGCGATACGGCGACGGGAACAGGAGCTTTTCATGTTATTCATTCTCTTTTGCCGAAATTAGACAAAAAACCGGCTAATACTACCGTAGCCGTTCAGGGATTCGGTAACGCCGGGGCCGTAGTGGCGGATCTCCTCGCCAAAGCCGGTTATCAAGTGGTGGCGGTAAGTGATTCCCAGGGCGGCATTTATCGGGAAAAAGGCCTAGATATTGCCAGCATTCGTGAGTATAAACAGGAACATCGCGGCATTACTGCTATTTACTGTGAGGGTACCGTGTGTAATATCGTAGAACACGAGGCGATTACTAATGAACAATTATTAGCCCTAGATGTGGATGTTTTGATTCCGGCTGCCCTCGAAAACCAAATTACCGCCGAAAATGCCGATCGCGTGCGGGCAAAATATATCTTTGAAGTGGCCAACGGTCCGACTACCTCAGAAGCCGATCGCATTTTAGACTCAAAAGGGATTCTCGTTTTCCCCGATATTCTGGTTAACGCCGGTGGGGTAACGGTGAGTTATTTTGAATGGGTGCAAAATCGCAGCGGTCTTTATTGGCGATTAAACGAGATCAATGAGCGCTTAAAAGAAAGAATGGTGACAGAAGCGGAAAAAGTCTGGTCTTTCGCCCAGGAGTTCGATATATCTCTGCGTAACGCCGCCTACGCCCAGGCGATTGCTCGTCTCGGAGAAGCCCTAGATGCCAAGGGAACCCGCGATTATTATCAAAATAAGACGGGAGCTTAAGGTCGTCAGGAGTCGGTCGTCGGTCGTCAGGAAATAAATAGGGTGATAGGGTTTTGGGGTGATAGGGTGATGAGACAACTTCCCCACTTCCCCACTTCCCCAGGAAAAACTTTTTGCCGCAAACCCTAAATAGGGCTTGCTGAATAAATCTAAAAACCTTGTTGGATAAGACTTTTGGACTTTTTTCCCCTCAAAAAGTACCAGATATGGGAGTGATCAGGGGGA
>NZ_JASJFB010000828.1:0-1027 GCF_030065455.1 Microcystis sp. M53602_WE12
AATAAATTTCTAGTAAACCACCAATACGTTCTTTGATGGTTTCGTGTTTTTTCCCTGGCATTTTTCTAATCTCCAAAACTCCATCTAAAAAAGATAACCTTAACCCTGGGCGATCGATTAGCTGTTCAACAGCTTTAAATTCTCTCCAGGTTAAGTCACTAATTAAAATTGGTTCTGCTTCTCGTTCAATGAGTGTAGTTATCATAATTTAAACCCAAATTTAGAGCGTGAATTTTGTTCACTATGATATGATATAAAAACAGAGTATCATAAAAAACATCATGCAAGCATACAAACTCAAAGGAAAAATTGATCAATCTGGTAACTTGCTGATTACCGAACCATTGAATTTACCCCCCGGAAATGTGGAAATTGTAGTCTGGGCAGCCACAGATACCCTTGATCATACCACAACCCCAACCACTGAACCAGCACCAGAAGCACCAAAAAGAAAATCTAGGATCAAAGCATTTCAGGGTTTATTTGAAAATGCCCCTGCCATTCCGGCAGACTTTGATCCAGATCAAGCTAAATATGAATATTTAAAGGAGAAATATAACCTGTGAAAATCCTGATAGATACTAATATCATTATTGATAATGCCTTAGAAAGAGAACCTTTTTGGAATGCAAGTGAACAAGTTTTATCACTAATTGAAAAAGGCACAATTGCAGGTTATATTTCCGCCTCAACTTTTAGTGATTTGTATTATATTATCCGTAAAGCAAGAGGTCGAGATTGGACGCTTACTTATTTAAAGCAGTTAATTACTTTTTGTCAAATTGCTACAGTAAATCAGGCTGCAATTATAATGGCTTTCACAACCAATTTTCAGGATTTTGAAGATTCTATTCAATACTCTACCGCGGTAGTTAATAAATTGGATGGGGAGCATCCCAGTTTTGCAATGAGTAAAAATACTCAGGCAATATCGCCGTTGAGATAAGCACAACGTAGCTTCAAATACTGAGGAACATTCTCTGCTTTCCATTGTGCTCCCACAATTTTCATTCTTGCACCTATTTGC
>NZ_JASJFB010000404.1:0-8402 GCF_030065455.1 Microcystis sp. M53602_WE12
GAAGGACAACGAATGGGGTGGTCGAGAGAATCAACAATAAACTTAAACTAATAAAACGGAGAGGCTATGGCTTTAGAAACTTTCGGAATTTTTGGGTTAGAAGTATGTTATCTTGGCATCTTGTATGTTGATTTAGCATAAAGGGTAACGAAGAGCCGAAACATTCTTATCAAATACATCTTTAAACTCAGGCAAAGTAGCAAGAAACTCTTCGCCAACCGAAAATCTGGGTACTTATCTAGTAGTATCCTAACATCGGCAACAGATAAACCTCCGTCAATCATCTGTAACCATTGCTGGCGAACAGAATTTCGTTGGACAGGATCAGTAATGTGGTCAAAACAGTTATCGTAGTATGACATATTTTTTCCTCCGAATCACTTATAATCTCATTTTAACCGTTCCGGATCCGTTATCAAGTAGCCAGTGGTATTGATTCTGTGGGAGGACTCTCCTGGGGTAGTATAAATGTAGAGGGAGAAACATTACCTCTCCAGACGCGAATCGCCGAGGGTCATCAATTCCCAGCTTGTAGTGGATTGTTTCAGCTAAAATAGGGCAATAGATTTCGGCTTAAAGTCTTAGATTATAGAATTTATAGCATTTTTCTAATACACCAAATTAGCTGAAACAATCCAGTAGGGTGCGTTAGCGTTAGCGTAACGCACCAATCCCAGTTAGAAACCCAACATTCTTGACGACATTGGTGTGGTTGGGTTTCGCTCAAGCGTCGCTAATATTTGACAGACAAGAGTTATTATTGCTCAACCCAACCTACTGCTGTTGATAACTTGTTTATAGCGGTTCTCGCATCTGTGCGGCACACTTAAACCTTTGCTGATTAAGCTGTTCAGGATCGGGAATGTACCTCTTGTGAATCAGAAACGCTATAATTTGTTGTGCTAGGGTTTGGATTTCTTGGGCAAAATTGGTGTCTTTGAGCATTTCTACCTGTAAAAAAGGAACCACTTGCTGTTCAATCATCGCCTCGGATTTGGTTTGTTTTGCTGCCGCTAAAACCTGAGCGGCGGCGGGTTCCTTTTGTAACTTTTGCTTAATTTTTTTCCACAATTCTACACCTTTATCCATTGCTCCTTCCGTTAATTTACCGATAACAGCTTCAAAGGCGATTTTAGCGATTTCGGCGGCGGCTAATTCGGCTAACATAATTATCAATCGGGGTAATTTTTCGCCATTCTAGCACAACTATTTGGGGATGAAAGCAGGAAACTCAATCACTGATGTTGTCGGGAATCACCGTTCCCTTGATCCCCCCTTAATCCTAGGGTTAATTCATAGTAGGGTTGATTCATGAATCAACCCTACCCTTGATAAGGGGGGAAATCTGATAATTTTTAACGCCTACCTACTTATTCCGATAAATCGACTAAAAACGTTACAGATAAGGATTTGAGAGAATGAAACGATCCTAGTGTTCATTCCATGAGATTGTCGGCTATGCTTAAGAATTAAGACGATCACCTTCTTGTCGATGAGAAGCACGGCATAACTCAGCCGTTAGCTGGACTAAAAAGCCATCGCGATCGAGTTCCGCCTATTTCCCGTCCCGAAGTTATTAATGAGAGTAGATGAATTCGGAAACTTGAAGGCATAACTGCTTACATAGTATTCTTAGGTAGAAGAATAATACCAAATAATTTTTCGACGCAAAAAAATAAAATTCAGGAAAGATGACTGCTCAATCTCTGTGGAAACCCCAAAAAGTTCACGAAAACTTACTAAGCCGCGTATCTGTGCTTCCCACATCATTAACTTGGTTTCAGACAAACTTTACTGGAATTTGGTTTGGCTGTTTCGAGTCTGACCATGAAATCCAGGATCATCCAGTAACAATGCTGACTCGATTCTATCCGGGTGGTTTTTTTCCGCTGCATGGACATCCCGGTGGTGAAGAGATTTTGGTGCTTGAAGGCAATTTTGCAGATGAAACAGGGGTGCATCCACCGGGTACTTATATGCTTAACCCCGAAGGCTTTATCCATCGCCCCTATAGTGAGGAAGGATGCCTGACTTTTGTTAAATTGCGGCAACATGGTGGTAAAACTCGCCAACAAGTGAGAACCAACATTTTTAATGGCTCTTGGCAAGCAGGTATAGTGCCTGACATTAAGGTTCAACACCTCTACGAGCAAGCAGATTTCTCAGAAAAAGTCTGGATCGAGCGTTGGCTGCCCAACACTCAGTTGGTGAATGTTGTCGAAACTGAGATTAAAGAAATCTTTGTCATTGAAGGTACCTGGAGTGATGAGTTAGGTAGTTATCCAGTAGGCAGTTGGCTAAGATACCCCCCCAATTGCCCCTACAGCCCTTCCTCAACAACAGGTTGTCTCATTTACGTTAAAACCTATCCTGTTACTGATACAACCGCAAGATTTGTGGTCGGTGATGATTTCCAAGAGCCTGAAGCAACCTGAAGTAACCATCTATAGGGATCGAGGGTCGGACGTAGAGCCAAAAAAGACAGGCATTGAGCCTGTCTAGAAAACCAAACAAATTACCTATCAGTTGGCCACAAATAGGGAGTTTTTTGCGTCAAATTTCCAAGCAATACCATCGGGATCTCTGATGCGACTCCAATCGGCAAATTCTGTTTCGGATTTATTTTTCTTGTTTCTACCCAAAACGGCCGGGGTAACTCCTAAACGTTTAGCCAAATCCGCCAAACTCATCGATGAGATGGTTTCAGATACAGAGGCTAGAGATTCTTCCCTAACTTCTGATTCTGATTGGGATAAAGAACTGTCAGGACTGTTCAAACTAGGATTAATTATCTCCTCCGGTTCTTGAATTACCGTTTCTTGAACAGCGATCGCTGCGGTATTTTCTTCCTCTTTTTCCTCAAATAATTTACCTAAATTAGTCAGAGGTTGGGAGGAGGAAATAACAGGAACCTCCGGGACGGAATTTTCGCTCTTCTCGGCGACAATCAGGGGGGATTTAGTCTCCTGCGATTGCTCTAAATTGGTCCGAGGGAATCTCGATGCAGTAATCGCAGGAATTTGTTTTTCCCCTATTTCTTCTAAAGAGGGGTCACTCTCATCAAAAATACTACCCAAGGTACTGGCGGTGATAAAGTAATAGGCCATACCCTGATCGCCTACAGCTTTTTTTTGCGCCCCAAATTCCTCAGCTTTTTTGTCTAAAAATTGTCTAGCTAATTTGGCCGTGAGATTGGCTTTTGCCGATAGGTCAATCGGGGTGAGACAACCTTGATTGTCCTGTAAAAGTTGATTGAAATAGGGGTTAATCACCGTCGATAATTTTGACCAGCGATAGTCTTGCCACACCTTGACTGCAAGAGTTAAGAAGAAGACAAGTAGGATCAATGGCCAAGCGGTAAAAACAAGGATGATTAGCACCGCTAGGGGGATGATGAGGACGAGAAACCCCGCCGTTTGACGATCAATAATTTTTCCAGTCATAATTTCATGAGCTGCCACAATTAAAATTCTTAATGGCTAGTTTGACTATCTCCTGCCATAAGTCTATATGACCAGTTTAGGCTTTATTGGTCACGCCGGTTAGTTCTAGTCGTTCAAACATGGCAAATCTTGCTTTCAGGGCCAGAGAATCATCAAGTTTTGTTAAAAAAATGGCTTGTTGATACTTTTGTTCTAAAGCTTTTTCGATTAACCAATCGGCTAAAAAGGGATTTTTGGGTAGTAAGGGACCGTGGGCATAGGTGGCGATCGCATTGTGGTAAAATGCCCCTTCATAACCGTCCTCTCCGTTATTTCCGTAACCGGTAATCACCTTTCCTAAAGGAGAAACGGTTTGTAAATAGGTACGACCCCCGTGATTTTCAAAACCAATTACTAGCGGTTTTTCCCCAGTCATAGCTTTAATTTCCTCCGCTAAGGGGGAGGCAGTAATTTCAAAAACCACGTTACCGATACAGCGTTTTGCATTGGGGCCGGGATGTTTACTTACTAGGTCTAATAATCCTAATCCCTCGATTCTTTGACCGAAAGCTGGTTCGTAATAATGTCCTAATAATTGTGGGGAACCACAGGTAAAAACTCCCGGTATTCCTGCCGATAATTGTTCTTTCATCGCCGCCGCTTTTTTACCCTGTAAATCCCGCATAACGATCTCCTGTTGCCGATCCTGCGCCCCACCCCCAACAATTATATCTACTTGATAAAATGTCTCGGCTTCTGTTTGAGCATCTAGGGGAATAATTGTCACAGGAATATCACGCCATTGACATCTTCTTTGAATAGTAATAACATTACCTCGATCGCCGTAGGTACTCATTAAGGTCGGATATAACCAGCCGATTTTTAGTTCTAGTTCTTGCATAATTTTTAATCAGGAGACAGGAGACAGGAGACAGGAGACAGGAGACAGGAGACAGGAGACAGGAGACAGGAGACGGACTGCATCTCAAGTTTGTAGAAATATCAAAAATTATTACAAATATCTGAACAACTGCGTGTAAGCATCTCACAAAAAAAGCTAGTGTAAGCTTGCGCTTATGTCCCCCTTTTCTAATTTCTACAAAATCTTTCGGCCCGTGAGAATCTCTCGTACTTCTAACATAGCAGAATAGGTGGGTAAAATATGTAAAGTTTCCTCATTTTTGGTGTTATTAAGGGCAATTTGGATCGCTTTTTTTAGATCAGATTCAACAATTAAATTAACTGGATAAGCGAGACTATCCTGACTATATTGTAAGCGTAAAGCCATGTCATAAAGTCGATCGCCCGTTACTACTAAAGTTGTTCCCAAACGGGTTAATTTTTCCGTATCCACATCCCAAATCCAAGAAACATCCGTACCGTCGGGGATGCGATCATTGAGAACTAAGAGAGTAGTAGAAGACTTTTCTTTCTGTAAAATATCAGCCACTGCGCGAATTGTTTCATTCATACCCACGGGATTTTTAGACAGTAAAATCCTAACTTTTTTACCCTCAATTTCTAATTCTTCCGCTCGACCAAAAGCCGCTTTAAAACCCTGAACTGTCTCAAAAATTTCTCGATCTTTAATCCCTAATTCCTGGGCTACTAAACCCGCCGCTAAAGTATTATATTTATTATAAACACCGATTAAAATCTGCGGCCAATCCTGACTATGAAAAGCAGGACTACTCTTTTTAAAGCCGCAACTAGGACAACTAAAATCCCCTAAATGGGAGAGATAAACTCCGCGATAATCCAAAGAAGCGCCACATTTAGGACAGTAAATAGAATCGACAGCGTGGGGAATTTCTTCTAGATATAATTCCGGCTCACTTAAGCCAAAATATACAACTCTTTGGGGCAGTTGTTGACCCAAATGGGAAAGGGTCGGATCATCAGCATTGAGAATCACTAAAGTATCGGTGGGTAGGGGAGATATGGCCCCTTGCCAACGGCGACTAATTGTATCCACTTCCCCATAGCGATCGAGTTGATCGCGAAACAAATTGAGAGCTAAAATAGCGCGAGGACGACAATCTTTTAAAACCAAAGGGAGAATATTTTCATCCACTTCTAAAATGGCATAATCAGCCTTTAAAGTGCCGAATAAATTGGCATCGGCTAATAAAGCAGTGATTAAACCATTAATTAAATTTGCCCCAGTGGTATTATGGGTGACTTTTGCCCCCTGACGCTCTAGAATAGTTCTTAGGAGTAGGGAAGTGGTAGTTTTTCCATTCGTGCCAACCACCAAGATTACCCCCCGTCGGACTTGCCCACAAAGTAGCGGTAACAAACGGGGATGGAGACGACGGGCAATTTCCCCCGGCAAGACGCTGGCAGCCCCTAAACGGAGTCCTTTAACCACAGCAGTAACGGTTTTAGCCACCGCTACGGCTATCCCTAAACGGATGCGATCAAACAATTGCATTAACTGAGATTCTCATAGCTGTTTCGTGATTTTACCCCTAAAAGAAGACCGGTAAACGGGGTAAGTTCCCTAATTCCTCTCGCAGTTGAGGTAAATCTCAGTTCATTCTGGCGTTTTTTCTCCCCTAACAAGTTTTTTAATTGTAGTTATTATCGGAAATTTTCTGCGTAATTCACTATAAGTAATTGTTGATTTTTCCTGAATCATAAACAGGAAAGCTTCTTGTGTAGAATTGTATTTTTGAGGATAGCGAGGACTGCTAGGGTGAATGGCAATTAAATTATAAAAATAAGAACCTTGGTTAAGAGAATGAAGGCGACGTAGATCGCTAGTGAGAAAAGGCGCAGGAGCGAAATAACGAAAGAAATGGTAGCCAATTTCTGCTAAAAATTCTTGCAATTGCTCGATTTTAAATCCATATTTTTCGTAATGGGGTAAACAAACTTCAATATATAAAATGGGGTGATACTGTTTTAAGGTCTTCCTGGCTCCCTGAAGAACTTTAATCTCCATTCCTTCCACATCTATCTTAATAAAATTACATTGTTTCAGATGCAAATTATTTTCTATCCAAAAATCTAAGGTTGTGGAAGTAAATAGTTCTCCCTCGACCTCTGATGATTCAATAAAGCGGGTAGCTCCCATGTTTTTAGGGGCTTTTTTTATAGAAAAATTTTTTTGAGTATCACTAATAACATCAGTTTGTACTTGTACTAAATGTGAAACATTATTCAATCGCAGGTTTTCCAAGAGAATTTGATGAGTTTCTGGACAAGGCTCAAAGGCAAATACTCGGCCTTGAGGGGATGATAAACGGGCTGCCAAAGTTGAAAAAGTGCCAATATTGGCACCAATATCAAAGCAAACATCCCCCGGATGAATCATTTTATCGTCGATTCCGGGATAAGCACTCGCCAAATCTCGCAGATTTTCCAATAAATTAGATGTCTTCGGGTCGAGACAATAAAATTTACCTTCAGGTGTATTAACCAGCTTTAAATTATCATTCATAAACTCAGCCTTGAAATATTTGAAAACATCATATTACGCTTCGAGAATTTTGTCAATATTTAAAGCCAATAGATTTCCAGAAAATGTAGCATCTGAGTTAAGTTTTAGCCCCTTGATTACAGGGAAGTATTCTTACAGCGGTTATCCTAATAGTAGAATACGAAATTTTCCTTTTGGGGAGTAAGCAGACCAGAGCGCGGAGACGATGCCAAATATAGGTTACACTTCACCTTTAGGAGAAAAGCTTAATCAAAGTGATTGCCACTGCCATCAAATACAAAAAGCCTTTATCTGCCCCAGGGGTTCGTCTTTGAAAAAGACAGCCTATAATTGTAGGTAAGTTTGGCGCCGATTCTACCGCACACGACATTTTAGGGCTAGAGCTTATGGGTTTATTGACAAGATTGGGGATTTCACTGGGATTACTCGCCCTAGGTGGTACTGTGGGTGTGCTAGGAAATCAGTATTTAAGCAGAAAAGCACCCCTAGAGGTAAATAAACCGCCGGCAATCCTCCCCGCTTCCCTCTCTCTTCCTGTTATTCCCCAAACCGACGGCAATGTTAATTTTATCGCCCAGGCCGTGCAGAAAGTCGGGCCGGCGGTGGTGCGGATTGACTCGGCCCGGGAAGTGGCCGACCAAATTCCCGAAGAATTTAAACAGCCCTTTTTTCGGCGCTTTTTTGGTAATGAAGTGCCGATTCCCAGGGAGCATTTGGAACGGGGAACCGGTTCTGGGTTTATTATCAGTACAGATGGACTACTTTTAACTAATGCCCATGTGGTGGAAGGGACAACCCAAGTAAAAGTGACTTTGAAAAACGGTCAAACTCATCAAGGTAAAGTCCTGGGGGTTGACAATATGACCGATGTGGCCCTGGTGAAAATCGAGGCGAAAAATTTACCGACGGTGACTTTTGGCAAGGCCGAAACTTTAATCCCCGGGGAGTGGGCGATCGCAATTGGCAATCCCCTAGGCCTGGATAATACGGTGACAGTGGGCATTATTAGCGCCCTAGGACGCACTAGCAGCGAAGTGGGGGTTCCCGATAAACGGGTTCGTTTTATCCAAACCGATGCCGCTATTAACCCCGGCAATTCTGGCGGTCCTTTGCTAAACGCCAAGGGGGAAGTTATCGGTATTAATACGGCAATTCGGGCCGATGCTCAGGGTTTAGGGTTTGCTATTCCCATCGAAACCGCCCAAAAAGTGGCGGGACAGCTATCTAGTAAGGGTAAAGCGGAACATCCCTACATCGGCATCCAGATGGTAACGCTAACCCCAGAATTACGGCAGCAATTGAACGAAACTAAAGAATTAAACTTTAATATTGACCAAAATGAAGGGGTAATCGTCCTGCGAGTGGTGGAAAATTCCCCCGCTCAAAAAGCCGGAATGCAAGCGGGTGATATCATCGAAACTGTGGCAGGAAACCCCGTTAAAACCGCCGCCGATGTGCAGCAAGGTGTAGAAACCAGTGCGATCGGTGGTAATCTGGAAATCGAGATTAACCGCAGGGGTAAACAACAAACTCTC
>NZ_JASJFB010000520.1:0-2054 GCF_030065455.1 Microcystis sp. M53602_WE12
TGTCAGTCTGTAGAGCGACCATAAGACCAGAACAGAGTAAATCTGTTAAGGCAGGTGCGGAACCCCGCAAGGGAAAGAAGCAGAAACCTAAATCGTGAGGTTTGGGAATCGCCGTCCGTTTTACGGCGGCGAGGATGTCAAGGATTGCCACATATCAAAGTAATTTATGTGAATGACGGCCCAGGCCTCTTACTTGGTTCTATGTGGAATGATTACGCTTACATCGAAGATCAATGGCCAGACCGCGTAAAGGTTGTCACGCTGCGCATGGTTCCAGATCGCATCACATCTGAATGGTTGAGGTCTTAAGTATGGCGGTTCCAATTCCAGGCATGGGAAATCGTACAAAAGGGGAAAGGGTGTCGCCTCTGGACACTAATGGTTTTCGCCTAGAGTACCCCGGAAAAAAGGCACAAGAAGATATTCTTGCGCTTCCCGCAGGACACTACTCGCCAAATTCGGCATATTCAGGCGGCGATAATAGGCTTTACCACGCGGACAACTTGGCTGTACTTGCGGCTTTAGCGAAGGATGAAGCCGTAAGCGGAAAAGTGAAACTTGTTTACATCGATCCTCCATTTGCAACTGCATCATCCTTTGAGTCAAGAAAACAAAACCATGCTTATGACGATCATCTTGTTGGACCTGATTTTGTTGAAACGTTACGCGAACGCCTAATTTTAATTCACCGTTTGTTGGCCGATGATGGTTCTCTATACCTTCACCTTGATGAAAGAATGATTTTTCATTTTCGCGTCGTCTTAGATGAAATTTTCGGAGAGAAAAATTTCCGAAATTGCATAACGCGCAAGAAGTGCAATCCTAAGAACTACACGAGAAAGACATACGGAAATGTAGCCGACTACATTCTTTTCTACACAAAGAGCGATAACTATGTATGGAACCGACCAATTGAACCATGGGATGAAGTTAAATCAGTAAAGGAGTATCCATGCCTTGATCCCGATGGGCGCAGATACAAAAAAGTACCCGTCCATGCTCCCGGTGTCCGTAACGGGGAAACAGGTGGGGAGTGGAAAGGCAAGCTGCCGCCACCCGGAAAGCATTGGCAATATAAACCGTCAACCCTAGATGAGATGGATGCCCGTGGAGAGATTTATTGGTCGCCAACGGGAAATCCGCGCCGAAAAATCTATCTTGAAAATAGCGCTGGAATTCCAGTGCAAGACATTTGGATGGACTTTCGTGACGCGCATAATCAAAACATTCATATAACCGGCTATCCAACGGAAAAGAATCCTGCACTTCTTTCTAGAATTATTGAAGCATCATCAAATCCCGGTGATCTTGTCCTAGATTGCTATGCAGGGTCTGGAACCACATTAGTGGTGGCATCAGAGCTTGGGCGAAAATGGATTGGTGTTGATCGTAGCCAGGAGGCTATTACAACAATATTGCATAGGATGGCTAATGGCTCGGATCGTATGGGTGATTTTGTCAATGAGAAATCCAAAACAGCTTCATTGCCATTATTCAGTATTGCCGACTTCACACTGTTTGAAGAGGCTGCGGAAGAAAACATTCAGCCTAAAGATGCTGACATTACATCGCCAAACGGGGTTCTAACAATTCGTTCCAGCGGACGCGCTAAAGCGCGCCGCTGAACTTATCCGTTATGCTGAACCAATAAGCTGTAGTGCGATGCCGAAGGCACTGCGTAGCAGTACGCAATCTTGTAGGGTGCGTTCCCTAAGGTGGCTCCTACTGCTCCACTAATAGATTTTTGGGGAACGCACCATGCACATTGATTGAAACTGTGGGTTAAAGTGCGATGCCGAAGGCACTGGGTAGCACCCCTAGATGTCGTTAGGCCTTCAATCTACTTAGGGCTTGCTGAATAATGGTAAAACCCTTTTAAAATAAGGCTTTTGACCTGTTAAAGTCCGATGTTCATGCTGCGAAAATAGGATTGGGACTTTCAAAAACCTTGCATTATCCTTCTTGTGGTACATCGCTTGGTACAAAAAACAAGGGCAACAAAGCCTGAAACGACCGACTCCTGACGACCGGCTACTGACTCCTACCCCCAGGAA
>NZ_JASJFB010000507.1:0-1350 GCF_030065455.1 Microcystis sp. M53602_WE12
GAGTGATCAGGGGGAAATTCAGGGACTTTTTCCCTGAAAATTAGGTAATTGACCCCCTCAAAATCGGTAAAACCCCACACCCCACACCCCACACCCTACACCCTGCCCCTAGGAAAAACTTTTTCAGCAAACCCTAATTAACTCTCCCTTGACCAATTCGTAACGATTACCATCGTCAGGTAACGCCATAAATTCTGCATCAGTCCATACTTTTGTCTCTGGAGTTTCAATCACAGTAGTTTCTCGAACAGACATAATTTATCCTCGGTAAATATTCACAAGTAAAACCCTTAAAGAATTTCCTGTAACATCCGATTGGCCTGGGAAGCGTAACCACCACCAAATAAATTAAAGTGATTGAGAATATGGTAGAGATTGTAAAGAGTTTTGCGCTGTTGATAACCAGCATCGAGGGGGAAAACATCGTTATAACCCCGATAAAAAGCCGCCGGAAAACCGCCAAAAAGTTCCGTCATGGCTAAATCTACCTCCCGGTCTCCCCAATAGGTGGCCGGGTCTAAAATTACCGGTTCCCCATCGACGGTAATGGCCGCATTTCCCGACCACAAATCACCATGGACGAGGGAGGGATGGGGTTGATGCTGACTCAAAATCTCGCTAATAGCGGGAATAACTTGATCCTCGTCGGGAAAATTGCCGCCGCGCTCCTTCGCAAGTCTTAATTGATAGCCAATACGCTGATGAGCGAAAAAATCCGCCCAACTGTTACTAACGGTATTGATCTGGGGAGTAGAACCAATGGTATTATTACACTGCCAACCAAAGCGATCGGACAGGGAAACTTGATGTAAACGAGCTAAATTTTGCCCCATTTTTTCCCAGCTTTGACTATTGCCACCGCCGAATTCTAGCCACTCTAGCACTAAATAACTAGATTTCTCGGCAATTCCCCAACAAATTGGCTCCGGAACCCTGATAGTCTTGGTAGCGTGAATTTGCTTTAATCCTAAAGCTTCGGCGGCAAACATGGCCTCTTGGTTCGCTTGGTTAATCTTAACGAAATAAATTAAACCATTGCCACTGACCGCATAACCCTGATTGATGCAGCCACCACTAACGGGATGACTTTTCTCAATTTCAAAAGGTTTTTCCGTGGTTTGGGTAATATGTCGAGCAATTTGAGTCCACATGGTTTATCAGTTATCAGTTATCAGTTATCAGTTATCAGTTATCAGATGTAAGTTTTAAGTTAATTAGTTATTTAGTTATCAGATGTAAGTTAATTAGGTTCTTCGGTTTTTGTTATGCAATGGACGGGGGTTATAAGGGATGGAACCCTTATATAGAAAGGCATTTGGCGATTTTTGTCAATTATTTTTTATCTAGAGC
>NZ_JASJFB010000521.1:0-1909 GCF_030065455.1 Microcystis sp. M53602_WE12
GGGCAACAAATTCGCTCCTTTCCCTACCAAGAATGGCAAAATTGGCGGATTTTCTGGAATAAAGTCCCGATCCTATTTTATTTCAAAGAAATTAACAGCATTCATTTTTTGCCCATTATCTTTGACAGCGCAACCCTGAGACTGTGCCTCGAAAAATACTATCCTTTAGCAGCATCGCCAGCGATCGACTCAGAAGCGAACTAAGATTGAGTTAAAATAAAATCTAGCAATTAATAGCGTCTTAAGTAGGTAGGTGTTAAAAATTGTCAGATCCCCCCGCCTATCGGCACCCCCCTTATTAAGGGGGGCAGGGGGGATCCCCCCGCCTATCGGCACCCCCCTTATTAAGGGGGGCAGGGGGGATCGAAGGCAAGATATATCGTCTATTAATTAGAACCACTTACTTAATTGCCTGCCTTGGCCCTCTGTTCGCTCTGCATTTCTAAAGCCGATGAATTCAGAAGATTTTAATGTTTTACCCCTTGACAAAATGACAGACTTACCCAATGAATCTGTCGAAGAATTTAGTTTTGATGATCTCTGGAACGATCGCCCAGTAGAGAATCCGCTGCCATCGGCAATCGCCCCCGAAGGCGAATTAGTTCCCACAGCGCAGGCGCAACCCCTGCGGGCAGAAATCGAGGCTCTAGAACGGCAAAAACAGAGCCTAGAGGCAGAAATCTCGGCATTAAAAGCGGAAAGAGAACGCTTGATCGCCGAGGAACTAGGAGATATCAAAGCTCAAATCGAAAGAATGCTCAAGGAAGGCGTAAAAGACCTAGAACAACGCAAACAGGCGTTAGAAGTGGCGATCGAACAGTTAGAACGCCGTCGTGAGCGGATTCGGCAGGAAATGCGGAGTAATTTCGCCGGAGTCTCCCAGGATATGGCCGTGCGGGTTCAGGGATTTAAAGACTATCTGGTGGGCAGTTTACAGGATTTGGCCGCGGCTGCCGAACAGTTGGAATTACCCCGTTTTGAGACCCCCGAAAAATCCCCCCGACCCGTGGAACCTCCCCTGCGGACCGAACGGGAGGAAAACCCCCGTCCATCCCGTGGCAGTCAAGGCCGGGATGATCGCGAAGAAAGTCCCCGTCCCTCCCGTAGCAGTAACCAGGGCCGGGATAATTGGCAAGAACCCCGTCGCTCTAACCGTTCGGGTTATGAATCGGAACCGGTGGGACAATCTACCCCCAGACAGGGCTTTTCTGAGCAAAATCAGCGCATCCAAACTCTTTTAGACCGTTATCGCAGTCGTCCTGACTATTACGGTCCGCCTTGGCAATTACGGCGCACTTTTGAACCAATTCACGCCGAACGGGTGCAACAGTGGTTCTTTAAACAGGGGGGCCGGGGTACTGTTCGCGGTATGGGCAGCCGTCTCCAGAATATTCTGGTCGCTTCGGCAATTATCTCGATTATGGCGGAATTACAGGGCGATCGCTTCCGTTCTCTCGTTCTGGCTAATAGTCCCGAACGTTTAGGCGAATGGCGGCGCGGTCTCCAAGATTGTCTCGGCATTTCCCGCGCCGATTTTGGACCAGACCGCGGCATCGTTCTCTTTGAGTCTCCCGAAGCTTTAATTCAAAAAGCGGAACGTTTAATTGAGGATAAATATTCACCGCTCATTATCATCGATGATACCGAAGAACGGCTCAATTTCGCTCTTTTACAATTCCCCTACTGGTTAGCTTTTGCCCCTGAACCCCAACAAAGTTCTAGTTATTGGTATTAACTAATTAGGGTTTGCGGCAAAAAGTTTTTCCTGGCGGCAGGGTGTAGGGTTTTACCAATTTTGAGGGGGTCAATTACCTAATTTTCAGGGAAAAAGTCCCGGAATTTTCCCGCCGATTACTGCAAGGGTCGGCACTTTTTGAGGTAAAAAAAATCTAAAAACCTTGTTGGATAA
>NZ_JASJFB010000356.1:0-1313 GCF_030065455.1 Microcystis sp. M53602_WE12
GACACCGAACCAGCCGACATAAAGACGGTTGTTGGTGCTGGTGATCCACTGGCAGAACTGCTCCCACAGGGAAGCGCTTTCGCGCTGTTGTAGAGTGGTGGTCATTGGTTTATGATTCCTATTAGGTTGTCGAGGTACGATTGATTGATGATGTCTCTATCTTAAAGACTTTGTATCGGTTTGTAAAGGGGTTTGACGATATTGTTACTTATACTATTGATAAGCTGAGATTATGCTAAGTCTATAGGGTTTCCTGACCAAGTTTTCCTTTTGGGGAGTACGTCGTCAGAAGCTGATGCTAAATCAGGTCATACTTCATGTTTATGAAAAAAGCCTAGATCTCGAACTCAGGTTAGACTAAAAAGGGAAGTTTAATCATAATGGCGGTTGTCCTGACTATGGTAGAAAAAGTTCGTAAAACCGAGGCGGAATGGCAGGCCCAGCTAACTCCCGAACAGTTCCAAGTTACTCGCAAAAAGGGAACAGAACGGGCGTTTACGGGTAAATATCACGATAATAAGGAAAAAGGTATTTACAAATGTGTCTGCTGTGGTACGGAGTTATTTACTTCTGACAGCAAGTATGATTCGGGTACTGGTTGGCCGAGTTTCTGGACTGCTGCTAACGAGACTAATATTAAGTACGAACGAGATATTAGCTTTTTCATGGTGCGGACAGAGATTGTTTGTGCCGCCTGTGATGCACATCTCGGTCACGTTTTTAACGATGGTCCACCTCCAACGGGAAAACGCTATTGTCTCAACTCTGCCGCTTTGCAGTTTGAAAAAAATCCCTAAAGCAAAAAGAGGTCTTTCCAGACCTCTTTTTTTTAAGTTCTAGTGGCAGCCAATTACAGTAAACCTGTATTAGTTCCTGGTTTGCCGGTCGCTAACTGCACTTTGACAATTTTGCCGCCCATTTTCATGATGCGTTGTTGCTCACGAAACCAATTATCGTAGGGAACGAGTTTGGTGAAATAGGTATTTTGTAATTCCCGTTGTGTCCGAATGCGGCTTTGGCTAGGAACACAAGCGGTGATTTTGAACATCCGCATGGATTGATTTCTCCTAATCGCTGAAAAACTTGTCGCTCAAACTAACGAAGGCCTTTTTCTAAAATAACAAAGGTCGGGAGTCAAGGATCAATACTAGCTCGTCAAAACCTATCTTGGACAGATTCAGCCTTTAAAGACCTAGCACTCATCCTCGGCTTCCCGAACCTATTTTGTCCGAGTTCGTTATTTCTAGCTTAAGCCAGAGCTAATGTAGTCGAAGTAAATCCCCATTTCTTTACCCGCATCAGCACCAACTAAA
>NZ_JASJFB010000385.1:0-5162 GCF_030065455.1 Microcystis sp. M53602_WE12
CCCCCCTAGCCCCCCTTTTCAAGGCTATCCCCCCTAGCCCCCCTTTTCAAGGCTATCCCCCCTAGCCCCCCTTTTCAAGGGGGGAACCGGAACCGGAATCGGAGCGCGGTAGGGGTGCTGGAGGTGAGACGGGCGCTATGGCTGCGTAAGTCCCCCTTGAAAAGCTTGGTAATCCCCCCTAGCCCCCCTTTTCAAGGGGGGAACCGGAAGGGGATAAAAAGTCCCGCTTCTCACCGGTGATTCCCAAATTTGGTAAGTTAGAAAAGGTTACATCTGCGGGCGATTTGTTTAGCTGGAAAATCCTAAAGCTATAGGCGAGGAAGATAATTAGATGACATGGCGAGAAACTACTTTAGGAGCGGGTATACATATAAAACACGGGTACGCCTTCAAAAGTGAATTTTTTGTAAACAGCGGAAAATATATTGTTTTGACACCGGGTAATTTTTATGAAGAAGGAGGCTTTAGACTGAGAGCGGAGAAGGACAGGGCGTATTCGGGAAGTATTCCAGAAAATTTTATTTTATCAAAAGGCGATATTATCATTGCGATGACAGAACAAGATGCTGGTCTTCTAGGTAGCTCCGCTTTGATTCCCGAAAATGATAGATTTCTCCACAATCAGCGACTAGGACTAATTGATAAAATAGACGAAGAATTATTTAACAAAAATTTTCTCTACTATCTCTTTAATACTTATTCTATTCGCGGTCAAATTAGTGGAAGTGCTTCTGGAACAAAAGTTCGTCATACATCGCCCGATAAAATCTATAGGGTGAAAATTAAAATCCCCGATGTTACAACGCAACAGAAAATCGCCGATATCCTCTCCAAATATGATGATTTAATCGAAAATAATCGCCGCCGCATCGAGTTATTAGAACGTTCAGCCCGTTTACTTTACAAGGAATGGTTCGTCCGTTTACGCTTCCCCGGACACGAACACACCCCGATTATCGATGGTATTCCTGAAGGGTGGGAGAAAGTGCGTTTAAAAGATATTGCCGATCTTACAATGGGTCAAAGTCCTGAGTCAGAATATTATAATGAAGATCGATCTGGTTTGCCTTTTCACCAAGGCGTTACCAATTTTGGGATAAGATTTCCAGAAAATAAAGTTTACTGTGCAAAAATAACAAGAATAGCCAATGAAGGAGATATATTATTCAGTGTTCGCGCTCCTGTGGGCAGAATGAATATAAGCTTAGAAAAAATTATTATCGGTCGTGGTCTAGCAGCGATTCGAGCAAAACATAATTATCAGGGATTTTTATATTATCATCTTAAAAATTACTTTTTTAAAGAAGATATGATAGGTAGTGGTGTTATATTCGCCTCGGTGACGAAAGCAGGTTTAGAAAACGTTCAATTAATAAAGCCAAAAGATTCCATTCTCGCAATTTTTTTAGATAAAACAATTTCTATTGATGAGCAAATTAAAATACTTTTTAGGCAAAATCAAAAACTAAAACAAGCGCGTGACATACTACTTCCGAAACTTATGAATGGAGAGATCGAGGTGTAGAGGCAAAAAGAGCGATCGCACCTGTAAAAATCCCTGAAAATTGGCAATATTAATAAAATAAACCACTCCCCCGCACAATCGACCCTATGACCACCGAGGATAAAGTACAACAACTCACCGCCAACTGTCTGCGAGATCAACTTGGTTGGCAGAGTGTCTATGCTTATAATCAAGAGGATTACGGTGAAAACAGCCTGCTCGGACGGCAAAATCAGAAAGAAGTTATCCTCAAACGCTACCTAAAACAGAAATTACGAGAATTTAACCCCAATCTTCCCGAAGAAGCCTATAAATCCGCTATTCTCCAAATCGAAGAAATCAACTCCAGTCAAACCCTTCTGGCCACCAATCAAGAGAAACATCAACTCCTTCTCGATGGAGTACAGGTGAGCTACCGCAACGCCAAAGGAGAGCTAATTAGACAAACCCTAAAAATCCTTGATTTCGACCAACCCAGCAATAACCATTTTCTAGCGGTTCGAGAACTGTGGATACAGGGGGAAATCTACCTCCGTCGCACGGATTTGGTAGGTTTTGTTAACGGCATTCCCCTACTCTTCCTAGAAGCGAAAAACCTCAACCGAGACCTAAAAGCGGCCTACGACGAGAATTTATCGGACTATCTTGATACTATCCCCCATCTATTCGCCTATAACGCCTTTGCGATTTTAGTTAATGGCATAGATGCGAAAATAGGTAGTTTCTGCGGCAAATACGAACACTTTCACCCATGGAAACGCCTGGCCGAGAGTGACCCCGGCATTGTCGATATGGAAACCATGCTCAAAGGAGTCTGCGATAAAAATAACTTTATCGATCTGTTAGAAAATTATGTCCTTTTCGATAACTCCACTGGCAAAACCTGCAAGATTATCGCCCGAAATCACCAGTTTCTAGGGGTTAACCAAGCGATCGATTCTGTGAAAAGATGGCGGGAGGGTGGGATAAAAGATAACAAACTAGGGGTTTTCTGGCATACCCAAGGCTCTGGAAAGAGCTACTCTATGGTTTTTTTCACCCGCAAAATTCGCCGTAAACTAGGCGCAAACTATACCTTCGTTATCTGTACCGATCGCGAAGATCTAGATAAACAAATCTACTATACCTTTGCCGGTTCCGGATTGACCAATAACGAGCAAGAACTCTGCCAAGCTTCCAGTAACGAACACTTACAGAGTCTTCTGGGAGACCATAAAGCCTATATTTTCACCCTCATCCAGAAATTCAACCAAACCGTCAATCCCGACCAACCCTACAACTCCCGAAACGATATCATCATTATCAGCGACGAAGCCCACCGAACCCAGTACGGAACCCTAGCCAGCAACCTCCGGGCTGCACTTCCGGGCGCTGGTTTTATCGGTTTTACCGGCACCCCTCTAGTCAGCAACGACGAGATCACTAAACGCTATTTCGGGGATTATGTCTCCACCTACGACTTCCAGAGAGCGGTCGAGGATAAAGCCACCGTTCCCCTCTACTATGATGCAAGGGGTGATAAACTCTCGATCGCCGTCAACGACCTCAACGAACAGATCGCCGCCAAAATCGAAGAGTTAGAGATCGAAAATGTCGAGATAGAAGACCGTTTAGAAAGGGAATTAAGAAGGGATTACTACATCCTGACGGCCCCGCAGCGGTTGGAGGCGCTGGCCCGTGATTTCGTTGAACATTACAGCACCGCTTGGGAAACAGGCAAAGCCATGGTGATTTGTATCGACAAGCTCACCTGTGTCAAGCTGCATAACCTGATCGATCGTTACTGGAGCGAAAAAATCCAACAACTGAAAAAAGACCTCAAAAAAATTACCGATGACCAAGAGGAAAACTATCGTCAGCGTCAGATTCAATGGATGGAAGCAACCCTAACGGCCGTGATCGTCAGCGAGGAACAGGGAGAGATCGACAAATTCCAGAAACAAGGGTTAGATATTACCAGCCATCGCAGTGTAATCAAAAACGGCTTTGAACTGGCGGACGGTAAAAGAATCAGCCCAGAAAATGCCTTTAAACAAGCCGATCACCCCTTTCGGATCGCCATCGTCTGCGCCATGTGGTTGACCGGTTTCGATGTTCCCTCCCTCTCCACCCTCTACCTCGATAAACCCCTAAAAGCTCATACGCTCATGCAAGCGATCGCTCGTGCTAACCGGGTTAACGAGGGCAAAACCAACGGTTTAATCGTGGATTACTGCGGAATCCTCAGAAATCTCCGTCAAGCTCTCGCCGATCTCGCCCAAATTTCCGATCAGGGACGCAGGGAAGACCATCTTAGTCTCGACCCCACGAAACCGCAAGAAAATTTACTGGATGAATTGGCCCGATCGATCGAGGCAGTTAAAGAATTTTTGGGGGAAAGTAACGCATCCCTAGACGCACTCCTCGAATATAAAATACCTAGTTTTGCCTTCAATAAAGCCATTAACGACGCGAAGGAAGCGATCAATCGAAGTGATCAGGCCCGACAAAATTTTGGACTCCTCTCTCAAGAGGTCTTCCATCTTTTTAAGGCCTGTCTTAATCAGCCATCGGTTAATCACTACCGTCCGGCTCACGACACGATTAAACTGATCTATAAATGCATTCAAGGTGATCGGGAGAAAATAGACATCGCGGAAATTCTCTTGGAAATGCGATCGGTAATCGACGGGGCGATCGATGTAACCACCGAAGCGAGGGCCGATGATACCCCACTGTACAACATCAGTAAAATCAACTTCGAGCGTCTGAAACAGGAATTCGCCAATAGCGATCGTAAGAATACCACCGTCCAAACTCTCAAAAACGCCATCGAAAACCGTCTCCGAACAATGCTCGAGCAGAATCTGCAACGGACGAACTTTCAAGAGCATTACGAGCGGATCATCGCTGATTATAATTTCGAGAAGGATCGGGTGGCGATCGAACAGACCTTCGAGGCCTTATTAGAATTTATTCAGGAACTCGATCAAGAGTCCCAACGGGCGGTTAGCGAGGGATTAGACGAGGAATCCCTCGCCCTGTTCGACCTTTTAACCAAAGAGAATCTATCACCGCAAGACATTGAAAAAATTAAACAGATCGCCACGCAGCTTTTGAAAACCCTAAAACAAGAGAAACTAAAGATCGATCGTTGGCCAGATAAAGAATCCAGTCGGGCGGAGGTTAAAACTACTATTCACAACTTTTTATACAGCGATGATACTGGTTTACCCGTCGATCTCTACACGGAAGAAGAAGTGGAAGAAAAAACCGAAGAAGTCTTCCGCCACATCCGGCGAGTTTATCCGAGTCTGCCTTCGCCTTATTACAGGTCGGCTGCCTAGATTCTGGACTGTCCATATTTCGCTTTTCCGAAGTTGCTGATTTTATATCTGATAATCATCACCGTCCCTAAATATTTGCTCCGATTTTTTGTAGTAAAGTTATACTATTAAGGAAGCAAAGACGAAATTCTAAGTAGGTGGGTATTAAAAATTGTCAGACACCCCCATGATCAAGGAGGATCCCCCCGCCTATCGGCACCCCCCTTATCAAGCTATCCATTAGTCGGATCTTTCTTAACAAAAAGAGAAGAAACTTAAAAAAAGGGGAAACGATTGATAGGTATAGTTTTGAAAGAAGGAATTAAGGTGGAGGTAAGCAAAAAAATGGAGAA
>NZ_JASJFB010000753.1:0-4875 GCF_030065455.1 Microcystis sp. M53602_WE12
AAACGCTGAATCTCGCCTGAACCACCACCTCGCCGCTCTGTTCGGTGTTAGCTCTCTGGCTTGGACCGGACACCTCGTTCACGTTGCTATCCCCGAATCCCGCGGTCAGCACGTTGGTTGGGACAACTTCCTCTCCACTCCTCCCCACCCGGCGGGTTTACTACCCTTCTTCACCGGTAACTGGGGTGTGTATGCAGAAAACCCCGATACTGCTAACCACATTTTCGGTACTGCCCAAGGCGCGGGAACTGCGATCCTCACCTTCTTAGGTGGTTTCCATCCCCAAACCGAGTCCCTCTGGTTAACCGATATGGCTCACCACCACTTGGCGATCGCTGTGATCTTCATTGTGGCTGGTCATATGTACCGCACCAACTGGGGCATCGGTCACAGCATCAAGGACATCCTTAATGCACACAGACCCCCCAGTGGTAAGTTAGGAGCCGGTCACAAAAATCTTTATGACACGGTTAACAACTCTCTCCACTTCCAACTCGGTTTGGCTCTCGCTTCTTTAGGCGTGATCACCTCTCTGGTGGCGCAGCATATGTACGCGCTACCCCCTTATGCCTTTATCGCTAAGGACTACACTACCCAAGCGGCTCTTTATACGCACCACCAATACATCGCTGGTTTCCTAGCGGTGGGTGCTTTCGCCCACGGTGCTATCTTCTTCGTGCGTGACTATGATCCCGAAGCGAACAAAGATAACGTGCTGGCGCGGATGCTGGAGCATAAAGAAGCGATCATCTCTCACCTAAGCTGGGTTTCCCTTTTCTTAGGTTTCCACACCCTCGGCCTCTACGTTCATAACGATGTGGTCGTCGCTTTCGGTACTCCCGAAAAACAAATCCTGATCGAACCTGTGTTCGCTCAATTCGTGCAAGCAGCTTCGGGTAAAACCCTGTACGGCATGAACGTACTGTTGTCTAACCCCGATAGTATCGCTTACACCGCCTATCCCAACTACGGTGATGTTTGGTTACCCGGTTGGCTAGACGCAATCAATAGCGGCACTAACTCCTTATTCTTAACCATCGGTCCTGGCGACTTCCTCGTTCACCATGCGATCGCTCTTGGTTTACACACCACCGTTCTAATCCTGGTTAAAGGTGCTTTAGACGCTCGTGGTTCCAAATTAATGCCCGATAAAAAAGACTTCGGGTATTCCTTCCCTTGCGACGGTCCCGGCCGTGGCGGTACTTGCGACATCTCTGCTTGGGATTCCTTCTACTTAGCCATGTTCTGGATGTTGAACACCCTGGGTTGGTTAACCTTCTACTGGCACTGGAAACACCTCGGTGTCTGGTCGGGTAACGTGGCTCAGTTTAACGAAAACTCCACCTACCTGATGGGCTGGTTCCGCGATTACCTCTGGGCTAACTCGGCTCAGTTAATCAACGGTTACAATCCCTACGGTGTTAATAACCTTTCTGTCTGGGCCTGGATGTTCCTCTTTGGACACCTCGTTTGGGCAACCGGTTTCATGTTCCTGATCTCTTGGCGTGGTTACTGGCAAGAGTTGATCGAAACTATCGTTTGGGCCCACGAACGTACTCCTCTGGCGAACCTCGTTCGTTGGAAAGACAAACCCGTGGCTCTCTCGATCGTTCAGGCTCGTTTGGTTGGTTTAGCTCACTTCACCGTTGGCTATATCTTCACCTACGCCGCCTTCTTGATCGCTTCCACTGCCGGCAAGTTCGGCTAAACCTTGAATTAGGTGACTAAAAAACCCCCCGCCCATTGGTGGGGGGTTTTGTTTATGATCGATAATAAAAGCGCGGCTCAATCTCAAAAATCTATGCAGGTGGAAGAATTCGGCAATTCTCATTTTGAAACGATTTTGCGTTGTTTCAGCGATCTAGAGACTCGTTAAGAATTATTAACCCCTCTAGGTGCAAGGGTTTTAATGTCATGAAACCTTAAAATGAGAATTGCTGGGAAGAATTAAAACAACTTTATGATCAGGACTTTGTTTTGTGGATTGAGCGAACCACCGAACAAATTCGACGCGGGGAGATTAAAAATTTAGATTGGGAACATCTTTTAACGGAGATAGAAGATTTGGGGAGAGAACAAAGAAACAAAGTGGAAAGCTATCTAATTCAAACCGTTAAACATTTATTGATGTATCAGTATTGGCTGACTGAAAAAGGTAATTGTGGCCGGGGATGGGCCGATGAAATCGATAATTTCCGTCTAGAACTAGAAATTTTATTCCAGTCAAAAACCCTCTACAATTATGGGGCTTCTAGGCTAGATATTATTTATGATAAAGCCAAGCGATCGGTGATCAAAAAAACTGGTTTATCTTTGGATACGTTTCCGCAAGTTTGTCCTTATACCTTTGCAGAAATCATAGATTTTGACTTTTTACCAGTTTAGAATAGGAGAATTAAAGGCAAGAAAGAAAATTATCCTTATCTATAGCAATTCAGTATCTTGACGAAACGTAAAAATAATACGACAATCGTAAGCAACAGAAAAAGACCAATATCCTTCTAAACTTCCTGTTAACTTATGAGACTTTAAAGAAGGAAGAAAGGGATCAGCTTCTAATCAATCTAAGATACTCAATAACTTTTATTTAAGTTGAGGATTTTTCTTGATAAATTCTTTAAATGCTCTTTTAAAACTCTTGTCAGCAACTAATTTCATTTGATCTAAAATTAAGGGGAAATGAGTTATATTAATTTGCCAGTTGAGAATATGAGAATTAAATTACACTCCACGGTACACTCTGCATCCGAGTAGATTCTACCACCTTTGGATGAGGAGCGATCGGCTTAATTAATCTTCTCAGTTTTTGCTGCACATCTACAGGGTTAATGGCGCGGGGAAAAAGTCGGGAATGTGTTTCCGGTTGTTCAAGATGGAGGACAACCTGTAATTGTTTTCCCTGAAGAACTTTTCTGGCAAAATTTGCTTCGGATTTGTCAGAGGCATTAATCTTCGCTGGTAACATAAGTAGCTGGTTATAATTAAATTAAAAATGGATTTTAGGTTCGATCCCCCCTGTCCTCCTTGATAAGGTAGGGTTGATTCATGAATCAACCCTACCCTTGATAAGGGGGGTGTCTGATAATTTTTAACGCCTACCTACTTAGCCGCGATTGTATAGAGAACTTTTTCGGTAACTTCTTCGGCGAGATCTTGAGCTTTAGTACGACGTGACTGGCGATAATCTTTCACCTCAATTAACCAGATATCTTGTCGAGCAATCGCAATCAAATCAACCCCTTTAATTCCATCTAGCATTGTAGAGAACTGGTGACGATAAAAAGACCAATTATCGTATTTACTGACTTGCCACGAATCGGGAAAATCAAAGATTATGCCGTCCACTTCAACCCTCACCGTCTTTCTTCTCCCATACTTAAAAAGCGATCGGATTGAGCAAGCTCTTGATCAAGGGCTGTGATTTCACCGATTTCATCGCTTGTATTTCCTTGTTGAACGACTACAGCACCATCGGAGAAATGTAGGCCGAAAAAACGCTGATTCAGGGGAAAGTTATCTCGATCGCTCATTAAAATTTCCAGTTCTCGTAGTAAAAATAAACTATGGGTTGCCAGAAAGACTTGAATACCCGCATGACTAAGATTGACGATGCTCTTAGCGACTTCTCTGATCAAAATAGGGTTGAGATTCGCTTCTGGTTCATCCCAAAATAAAACACCTTTTTCCATTAACACACCAGTGGCGATTAGACGAGCTAACATCGCTAATTTACGATTTCCTTCGGCAACGAGAGGCATCTCGAATCGTCCACTTTCATTTTTTAGATAAAAACGCCCATTTTTATCTAACTCTAGCGAACCTCCCATCGCCGATTCGATCGGTTCCAATAACTTTTGAATGGGTTTTTCCTTATTGCCACGTTGCAAAGGAGCGCCGAGAAGTAAGCAAGTATCTCGCCAAGTTTCGTCAAATTCAAGATAATGACTTTCGTATAGAGATACAAAGTTTGGAAAAATTGTCAATAGCTCTCTAGTGGGAAAATAGGCAGAAGATACATCAAGCCAAGCCTCTGGAACTTCCTCTAGGGAGACTTCTGTTTTACTATTAGTTGCGAAACTGAAAGCAAAATTAAATCGACTATCTTGAAAGTGTAATTTTATATCACATCGTTCTCGTCCTTGTTTTCTGCGGGTGAGCCTTCCTAAATAATCGGGGCGAAATACATGAATCAGTTTATCGGCTAAACGAGTTTGCAATAACGTTTTTGTTGGCGTTCCGTTCGGAGATTTTCGCCCTTCTTCCCCACTGGTAGCGAGTGCCGAATAGACAATCTTGAGAAGATGAGTTTTGCCTGTTCCGTTTTCCCCGACAATGACATTCAGATTTTGGGAAAATTGCAGCTGTATTTCGGGAAAAACCGTCAAATTTTTAACTGTTAAGTTATTCAGCATTTCTGCGTGCCTAGAAAAGAGTCGCTCACTATACTTCTAAAATGCCCCCTTTCAAGATGATAGCTTTTAGGGGGCAAAGTGCGCTAGTATAACTCCCTTAGGACTTAGACAAAAAACGGGGTTTTCAAGATACGAAAACCCTAGCGCAAGTGCATCGGCTATTTTCCATCAGCTAAATTGTCTCAGTCTCTCTAAGATTTATAGTGGGGACTTTTAAAATGCGGAGGCAAGTTGAGGACACAGCCATCCCCAAGTCCCTTTTAGGGTTTGCTGTTCTATTTTAAGACCTCATCTTAATTATCAACTATTATAGTGCAAAGCCTAAACCTAACAAATAATCCCCCTTAACTTATTCAATTAAGGGGGAATGAGTTATACAAAAAGGCAATTTAACCGACGTTACTGGGTTCTTTTTCGGTTGAATGAGAGCGTTTTACTTTGCGTTTTAGGGTTGCACCTGCAC
>NZ_JASJFB010000648.1:0-3330 GCF_030065455.1 Microcystis sp. M53602_WE12
ATGTCCCGACAAAAAGATTTATCTCCCTATCAAATACAAGTCTGGGAAAATCGCCTCGCCACCCTACAAAGTCTCCTAAGTTATGGTCAAAGGGTTGAGTTTTAATTAGGGTTTGCCCAAAAAGTTTATTGGTGGAGTTAGGAGACAGGATTCAGGAGACAGGATTCAGGAGACAGGAGACAGCTTTTATTTATTCTCCCCACTCCCCAATTCATAATTCATCATTCCCACACCCCACATTCTACACTCTCTTGTCAGAGGCCCGCCGGAATATGTAACAATTTATAGAAGAAACCCCCAAGCAAATTTAACGAGAAAAACATGGCAGCTACAATTAAGAAAGGAGCTTTAGTCCGCGTGGTGACGGGAAACCTAGAAAATAGCCTCGAAGCCCTAGCCAGCGATCGCCGTTTACCCAGTTATATGTTCAACTCGACAGCAGAAGTCTTGGATGTAAAAGATGATTACGCTTTGATTAAATTCTACGTTCCTACCCCCAGTGTGTGGCTAAAGCTCGAACAACTGGAACCCGTCTGATGAGGATATTGCCTCATCCATAAATCATGGTTGACTTCTACGATACACTCATCCCCTGCCAATCGCCCCGAGTCTCGGTTATTGGTGCCGGTAACGTCGGACGCACCCTGGCCCAACGCATCGCCGAAAAAAACCTCGCCGATGTGGTTCTCCTCGATATCGTCAATGGTTTGCCCCAGGGTATTGCCCTAGATTTGATGGAAGCTCAGGGCATAGAACTGCACGACAGCGAGATTATCGGCACTAATAACTATGAAGACACGGCAGGCTCGGATATTGTCGTGATTACGGCTGGATTAGCCAGAAAACCGGGCATGAGTCGCGATGATCTCATGAATGTCAATGCCAAAATTGTCGTCGAGGCCGCCACTAAATGCCTCCAGTATTCTCCAGAGGCCATTTTTATCGTCATCACTAATCCCCTTGATGTGATGACCTATCTAGTCTGGCAAGCAACTGGTTTACCTCCCCAAAGAGTGATGGGAATGGCAGGAGTCCTCGATTCTTCCCGTTTACAAACCTTTATCGCCATGGAATTGGGGGTTAGTACCGCCGACGTTCATGCCATGGTCTTGGGTGGTCACGGTGATTTAATGTTGCCCCTACCCCGTTACTGTACCGTCAGTGGTGTGCCGATTACCGAATTAATGGACGAGATGACGATTAACCGTTTAGTGGAGAGAACTCGCAACGGTGGGGCTGAAATCGTCAAATTACTGCAAACTGGCGGCGCTTATTACGCCCCTGCTTCCTCTGCCTGTACCATGGTCGAGACGATATTGAGAAATCAATCCCGTTTACTGCCGGCGGCAGCCTATCTTAAGGGTGAATACGGTTTACAGGATGTCTATCTGGGGGTTCCCTGTCGCTTGGGCTGTCGGGGTGTGGAAAGTATTCTGGAAGTGCGTTTGACCGATGCTGAACGTCTGGATCTACACACTTCTGCTGCCTCAGTTCGTCAGAATGTTCATTTAGCCCTTGACAGTCTCAAGGTTTTGATGTAGTTAATACAACTCATATTTTAAGAGGGTACAGGGCAGAGAACCGTTATACAAGGGAGTGCGACGGGAAGAACGCAGACCGATTTGTTTAGTCAGTTCTTTGTTACCCGATAAAATATAGGCTGTCCAACCCTTAAACCTCTGTTTTAAGACATCACCGAAGGATTTATATAAGGCCCCTAATTCTTCGGTATTGCCCAATCTTTTGCCGTAAGGGGGATTACAGAGAATAATCCCTCGATCGCTCGCCGGTTCTAAGTCGGTGATGCTTTGCAAGCTAAAATTAATATGGTCCTGCACTTGACAAAAATAGGCGTTATCCTCGGCCTGACGCAAAACCTCATAATCGGCATCACTAGCATAAATTGGCGCATTTAGCTGAAATTTTTGTTTTTCTTTAGCTTCCTTAAGCAAAGATTGCCATAAATCCGGTTGATAGTCTGGCCATTTCTGAAATCCGAACTGGGAACGAGATAAACCGGGGGCAATATTTAAAGCTTTTAACGTCGCTTCGATGACAATGGTTCCCGAACCACAAAAAGGGTCTAAAAGCGCCATATCATCCTGCCATGCCGATAATTCTACCAAAGCAGCGGCGAGACTTTCTTTCAGAGGTGCGACTCCCATGGCCCGATGATACCCGCGACGATGCAAACTGTGACCAGAACTATCTAAACTAAGCACACAGAGATTTTTCTCGATATGAGCGTTAATTTGCAGGTCGGGATTTTCTGTATCCACAAAAGAACGGGGATTCCCCTGTTGACGCTGTTGGTCGATAATAGCGTTTTTGATGCTTAAAGCGGTGTAATGGGTGTGATTGAGGCGATCGTTCGTTCCCGTACATTGTACCGCTAAAGTTTCCTCACTGGTGAGATAATCGCGCCAATCAATGGCTTGAATGCCATCATACAGTTCCTTCCCATCCCCACAGGGAATTTCGGCAATGGGAACCAAAACCCGAAAAATAATTCTTGACCAAAGATTGACTCGATAGAGTAGGGCCAGATCTCCCTGAAAATGGACTCCGGTGAATACGGGTTTCACTTCTTTGGCCCCTAGGCATTCTAATTCCCTAGCGGCAATTTCTTCTAGTCCCCTCGCGGTAGTAGCAAAATAGGATCGAGTCATTTCAGTTATCAGTTATCAGTTTTCAGTTTTCAGTTTTCAGATGTGAGTTATCAGTTATCAGTTTTCAGTTTTCAGTGACTAGCGCCGGTCGTTGGTAGCTTGAAATCAGAAAGATTTTAATTTTTATCCCCTTGTAAATTCCTATCTGATTCGTTCTTTCTTTATCTTGCAGGTAGTCGGCGATCAAATCAAGTTTTTGTTAGGAAATATTAAGGGTTTCTCCCAATCAAGACTAGACAGCATTCTCTGAGAAAATAATGTAGGCGCTCATTATCGTTAGGGAAATTTTTCTCGCGAGTTGCCTGAGCTATATTTGCTAGTTCGGTTTCCCCTATCTCTATATTATCCAGCCAATTCTTAAAATCTTGCTGCCTAATGTACTGCATAAAGTTTCTTGGATTATCTATACATAATTTGAGTAATTCTGGGATATTGTTAACGTCTTTTCTTCCACCATTGTCTAAGTTAAAATAGAAAGGTGGATTATATTCTGGATTTCTACTGTAATTTTGAATTTTATTAAGAAGATTTTTAAAACAATCATTAATAAGTTCATTTAAAAGGTTTTGTTTATTTGCTCCTTGTGCTTGCATCAAAACTTTAGTATTCTGTACTTGATTAGCTAGGCGAAATTCATCTAAAGTTTGCAGTCTCGATTTTA
>NZ_JASJFB010000176.1:0-2915 GCF_030065455.1 Microcystis sp. M53602_WE12
GCGGAAATCTGCCTCGAAATTGAAGAAATCACCGTTCGTTACTTTCGGGCAGCCAATGACGGCAGTGACATCAATCGCGCTTTTAAATACTCCCTTAGTCGCCAAGATATCGAATCGGCGGTTTTTTCTGGTCCCTAATCAATAGTCCAACTTTTGACTAAAAAGTGCCAGCGATTGGAGCGATCGGGGGGAGAATTCAGGGACTTTTTCCCTGAAAATTGGCTAATTGACCACCTGAAAATCGGTAAAACCCCACACCCTACACCCCACACCCTACCCCGTTAAGACAGCACCGGAGTTGGTAGCAGGGAGAGCTAGTCCGAGCATTTGTACTAAATTTTCCGAGGCACGCTGTCAATCCAGTACACTTGTTCAGTTTGCAATCAAAGCTCCCCCACAACTGGAACCGCTGCCAGCAGTGCAACCGTAGCAATAGGAAGCGGTTTGTACCTCTGCAATTACATCTAAACTACCCGCTTGTAATAAATCCGGCAGGGTTAATTTTTGGCCTTGACTGGTGCAAGCGGCCAAATCCTCCATCTGATTAAAATCGCAGTCATAGATATTACCCAAATAATCGATCGAAAGCTGATTACGACACATCAAATGTTCGACAGTATCGCCATTAAAATGGTCTTCGAGGAATTGAAGATAGGGTTGATGGAGTTGCCGGTGTTCCAGATGGAAGCGCATCCTTCCAACGGGTAGGTTAGTGATAGTAAACAGATTGTTAAAAGAAATATTAAAATGTTCTTGCAAGAACTTTTTGTAATCCCGTGTCAGGGATACCTGATCCGGTGTGAGAGAAAAATTATCTGACTTAGGAATCTGGGGATTATAGACTAAATCCACAATCAAATTCGGCTCTTGAGCGTAGCCGAGACGGTTTAACCATTGTAAAGCGGCAATCGATCGATCATAGACTCCTTCCCCGCGCATTTTATCCACATTATCGGCAAGATAACAGGGTAAAGAAGCCACCACCCGCAACTGATGGCCAGCGCAATATTCAGGAATATCAGTAAATCCTTTCTCGAAATAAATAGTTAAATTCGAGCGCACAATTACCTGTTTCCCAGCTTTTCTAGAGATTTCCACAATCGGCTTAAAACCGTAGAGCATTTCCGGGGCGCCGCCGGTCAGATCGACGGTTTTAATTTGGGGAAATCTTTCGATCAGTTCGATAATTTGTTCGCACAGTTCTGGAGTCATTTCTTCGTAGCGACTTGGACTAGCTTCCACATGACAATGGCTACAGGCAAGGTTACATCTTTTCCCCAAATTAATTTGCAGAACCGAGATTTTTTGCTTAGTTAAAGGAGTTTTTAGTTTCTCAACAAAAGGAGTCATAGGAGAGTAAACAGTAATCAGTAAACAGTAAACAGTAAACAGTGAACGGTAAACATTGAACAGTCAACATTGAACAGTAAACGGTAAACAGTAATTAGTAAACAGTAAACAGTGACCAATAACTAATCAATGATAACTGATAACTCACATCTGATAACTGATAACTGATAACTGGTAACTGATAACTGGTAACTGATAACTGATAACTGGTAACTGAGGGATCGAACTTGTCTCGACGCTGCTTTTTTAACAGCAACCGCCTCCGTTATAGTGCCAAGTGGACTCGGTGATGAGGATATCTTGGGGAGAGGAGCGAGCTAAGTTGCCCGCAGTTTTATCACAGACGGCCACCGGCAATCCTTTGGCTAAAATATGCCCGGCACCATCATCGAAAATTGCCTCCGTACCAGTATAAATAGCAGTTTTGCCCGTAAAAATACAGGCCCCATCTTCGGGAATAGCTAGTTTAAAAGCAACGGAATCCAAACTTTCTAATAGGAGCGGATCGGCTAAATTATAACTCTGACAGTCCAGTAAACGATAGGGACGACGGGCCCGAATTTCTACCTGACCAAAACCAGCATCGAGCAACTGTTTAATATAATCATCGTAGGTCAAGGCCCCCGATAGACACATAGCTCGTAAACGCTGATCTTCTTGCAAATGTTCGGGGATTGGACGAGTGGCGATCGGATCGCTCATCAGTAAACGCCCTCCCGGTTTTAAGACGCGAAAAGCTTCCCGTAAAGCTAACTGTAAATCGGCTGGTTTAAAGATATTAAAAAGACAATTCTGCGCCACTACATCGACGGAGGCATCCTCCACCGGCAATTCAAAGGCGGAACCATCTCTAATTTCCACAAAATCGAGACTAAACCAGGGATTTTCCAGCAGCGCTTCGCTGAGATTTCTTTGGGCTGCCCAACGCATTTCTGGCACTGGATCCACCGCAATTACTCCCCCTGGACGACGGGAAAAATAGGCGAATTGCAGTGCTTCTAAACCACCACCCACACCCACATACAAAACCCTGGGAGAATTGCCTAATTCATTGGCCTGCACCGTCGTGCCACAACCATAGTTCATCTCTTGCATAATGGCAGGGATTTTTAACCCGGGTAGTTGCAAAGGACTGCTGTGGACACAACATAGCCCCACTTCGGGAGTTTGGGCTACTTCGCTGTAAAATTTGGCAGTAGCTTCCAGATAAGTCATTTTCATCCTTTAAACTCCTTTTCTCTGATCAATTCAAGGACCGACTTCGCATCCTCGCCCAACGCTATCGTAGCATTCGTACTGACCTGTAAACGCTTAAAATGCGTCTTAGTTTATCTTGATGCTCCGAGAACTCGAATATAGTCATTTCAATTAAGATTGAGAATATCAATGCCAGAGTTCATAAGGGTTTAACCGGTCTAGAGTGTATCAGACTTATCTGAAATGACTATATAGCGTTTTTCAGTCTGCTGAGGTACAAAAGTTATGGGTTTTAGGCACTCATGCAAGAGGCAGAAGGCAAAAGGGAAGAAAAATAGGTGTACCTCACTAGCTTAGGAAATGCTATA
>NZ_JASJFB010000023.1:0-13758 GCF_030065455.1 Microcystis sp. M53602_WE12
TGAGGTGGTCAACTACCTAATTTTCAGGGAAAAAGTACCTGAATTTTCCCCCGATCCCCGCAATGGCTGGCACTTTTTGAGGGGAAAAAAGTCCAAAAGTCTTATCCAACAAGGTTTTTAGATTTATTCAGCAGACCCTATTTATACTTATGCTCTTGGGGCAGAAAAAGTGAGAAACTAAAAAAGTTCTCAAAAAATATTCAAGTCAAGAAAAATGTCAAAGATAGAAGTAAAAAATCTAGACCACTTTTGTTCTAGAGCGAAAACAATTGACAAAAATAGCCGAATGTCTTTCTCTATAAGGGTTTCATCCCTCGAACCAATTTTTGCTTCAAAGCCAGCTAAACAAGATTTCTTTGACCGAATTTGGTTCTCTCGCATCCGTGTCTTAACCTGTCGGTGATTCACCAAGATGTGTCAGGCAGTCAGATAAAAAACTTGTTTCTGGGCGGGGAATCCCTACAATAGGAAACAGGATAATTAGTAGTAGATGAAAACCGATGGGTCAGTTTTTTAAACAAACTTTCGCTAGTTGCTTGGGAACTTTATTGGGATTATTGGTATTTTCGTCCCTAGGTGTGGGGGGATTAGCATTTTTACTGCTTTCTTTCCTGATTTCTAGCGATAGCTCCTCAGTTAAGGAAAAATCAGTCTTAGTTTTTAACTTAGCCACCAATATCAGCGATGCTCCCCCTAGTTCAAGTTTAGCCGATAGTTTGACCAGTGAGAGTCGGATCACTTTAAATTTGCGACAGGTGATAGCGGCGATCGAAAAGGCCGCCCTTGATGATAGTATTGTCGGTCTGTTACTCTACGGTCGCGGCACTGTCGGTGAATATGGCTATGCTACCCTGACGGAAGTGCGGCAAGCTTTGGCAAAATTTCGCCAATCGGGTAAAAAAATTATCGCCTACGATGTGGAATGGACGGAAAAGGAATATTATCTCGCTTCCGTTGCTGAAAAGGTGATTATTAATCCCGTGGGGAGAATGGAAATTAATGGTTTAAGTAGTCAACAAACCTTTTTTGCCGATGCACTAGAAAAATATGGTGTGGGGGTACAAGTGGTAAAAGTGGGTTCTTTTAAAGGTGCGGTGGAACCCTATACGCGTCAGGATTTAAGTGTCCAGAATCGTCAGCAGCTGCAAACCCTACTCGATACAATTTGGTCTAATTATAGTTCCACAGTGGCCAAAAGTCGCAATTTAACACCCCAACAGGTGCAAACTATTTCTGATACTCAAGGTATTCTGGAAGCAACCACAGCGAAAAAGGCGGGTTTTGTTGATGAAGTGGCCCATTTAGATCGAGTAATTGCTTTAGCAAAGGATTTGACAGGAGAAGCAAAAAATAAAACTAATCAGGAGGAAAACTCTGGCTCCTTTTCGCAAATTTCTTTAGCTAATTATGCTAGTTCTCTCGATGAGGAGGAAGATAGTAGCGATCAAATAGCGATAGTTTATGCAGAAGGGACAATCGTAGAAGGTCAGGGAGATAGAGGCGAAATCGGTGGGGATAAATTGGCGAAGGAATTGCGAAAATTACAAGGGAAGGAGGAGGTAAAAGCGGTAGTTTTGAGAATTAATAGTCCGGGGGGAAGTGCCACCGCTTCCGAGGTGATTCTGCGAGAAATTAAGCGTTTAGATGCGAAAAAACCAGTAATTATTTCTATGGGTGATGTGGCAGCTTCTGGGGGTTATTGGATTGCGATGGGGGGTCAAAGAATTTTTGCCGATAATGATACAATTACTGGTTCGATCGGTGTGTTTGGATTATTGTTAAATATCCAGAAGATTGCTAATAATAATGGCATCGATTGGGATACGGTTAAAACTGGACAATTAGCCGATCTATCTACTATTACCAGACCGAAAAATCCCCAAGAATTAGAAATTTATCAAGCGGCAGTTAATCGGTTCTATGATTTATTTATCGAGACGGTAGCCAAGGGGCGAAAATTATCCCCAGACAAGGTAAGAACTGTGGCCCAAGGTCGCGTCTGGACGGGAAAAGATGCGGTTAAAATTGGTTTAGTTGATCAAATCGGTGGCCTAGAAGCGGCAGTACAATACGCAGCCAAAACAGCTAAATTAGGAGATGATTGGAGTCTTAAAGAATATCCTCGATCGCAAAGTTGGCAAGAAGAACTTGTCTCTAATTTCTTGCAAACCTATCTTCCTCCTCTAACTAAAAATAATCACCCTTTGACGCAGGAATGGCAAAATTTTCAGCAGGAATTATTGAAGTTACCTACATTTAACGATCCCCATAGTGTTTATGCTAAGTTACTTTTTAATCTCGATTTTCGCTGATACTTAGGTAAAAATAATGCCCGCTAATTCTGAAATTATTTGACGACAAAAATTTCTATGAATCGCCCTAATAGCGTTATTCTCGGTTTAGCCTATATTTTGGGATTGTTATCTACAGGTCTGGTAGATTTTAGTCCCCAGTTAAACCGATGGCAAGAAGTGGTAATTAGAATTGTTATTCTTAGTCTAATTACCCTATTAACCACGATTTTTATCCGTCGTTTTTGGTGGCAAAGTCCCCCTAGAAAAATTTGGCTGATGGGGGGATTAATAGCTATATTTGCCGTTGTTTATCTAGAAATTCGCACTCCTTACCCCACCGCAAATGATATCAGTCATCTTTTAAAAAATAATGTGGTTAACTCTATTAAAATCACGGGCAGTATTATATCAGAAATTCGTCTCAATCGCCGAGAAAATTTACAATTTTGGTTAGAAGTAAAAGAATTTAGCCTCAAGAATTTACCGACAGAAAAATCCACGGGTAAACTCTACGTTACTCTACCAAATCTAGCAGAAAATCAGGTTTATCCCGGACAAGAAATAACAATTAAAGGATTACTTTATCGTCCCCGTCGTGCGAATAATCCCAATGCTTTTGACTTTGCTAATTATCTGGCGCGTCAGGGTGCTTTTGCTGGTTTAAAAGGGGAAATAATTATCGATAAAAAATCACCGAATTGGGGAATTTGGCAGATTCGTCAGCGCATTGTTGAGGCACAAATTCAAAGACTAGGCCAGGAAAAAGGGACTTTATTAAGTTCGATTACCCTCGGACGACAAGCGGTTAATTTGCCAGCAAAAATCACTGATTTATTTATTAAAACTGGATTAGCTCACATTTTAGCAGCTTCTGGCTTTCATGTGGCTATTTTGTTGGGATTTGTTTTAACTATTACTCGCAATTTATCCCCCAAACAACAGTTTATTATTGCCCTTACTATCTTAATAATTTACGGCACTTTAACTGGGTTACAACCTTCAGTGCTGCGGGCGATTTTGATGGGAATTGGGGCATTAATCGGTCTGCTTTATAATCGACAAGTTAATAGTTTAGGATCCCTGTTACTAGCGGCTACAATTCTATTATTATGGCAACCTCTCTGGATTTGGGATTTAGGATTTCAGTTAAGTTTTTTAGCGACTTTGGGATTAATTATTACCGTTCCTTTGCTGAAAAATAAAATTGACTATTTACCTAATTTAATCGCTGAACCTATAGCTATTAGTCTAGCTGCTAGTCTCTGGACTATGCCTTTATTAATGTTTACCTTTAACTCGATCGCTCTTTATAATATCCCCATTAATATTATCACAACTCCCCTAGTTACCCTGATTAGTTTAGGAGGAGTTTTTACGGCCTTTTTAGGCTTAATTTATCCCCCTTTGGGCAGTATCAGCGCTAGTATTCTCTATTACCCTCTAGAGTTATTACTGCAAATTACCACCTTTTTTAGTCTGCTTCCTTTTAGTACCTACTCCACAGGTAAATTATCTTTAGGAGTGATGTTAATTATTTATATTTGCCTTACCTTAATCTGCTTTAATATCTGGTTTCGTCAACGGTGGCATTTAATCGGTTTATTTATCCTCACTTTAATTTTAATACCGATTATTTATCAGCATTTAACTTTAACTCAGGTGACAGTTTTAGCCACCAAATCGCAACCGGTAATAATTATTCAAAATCAAGGAAATACTCTCTTAATTAATGGGGAGGAACCCGCAACAGCACGTTATACAGTTTTGCCCTTTTTGCGACAGGAGGGAATTAATCAAATACAAAGAGCAATAACCGTCAATAATTCGGCGCAATTCTCAACTATCAGTGAGGACATACCGATTCAAAAAACTATTAATTTATCCCAGTTAGAAAAATTTAATCTCGGCGAAATTACTGGACAATTGATCGAGAAAAATTTATTTAAATTTCAGGTAAAAAATCAATCTTGGCTATGGATTGTCAACCCGAAAATTCCCGTTAATTTATCCCAAGAATTTAGCCCCCTAGTGTTATTATGGCAGGGAAGCAATCTAGATAAACAATGGTTAGAGTCAATTCGACCACAAACAGCGATCGCTGTCACCACCAATCTCTCCCGTAATGCCAGAAATAAACTGAGAAAGTCTGGTATTAAGACTTACTGGACCGGGAGAGATGGAGCGATTCAATGGACAGCAAAAAATGGATTTCAACCCTTTCTAATTAACGAGTGATGTGTACCACCAAAACCGAACAGGGAGCATGATGTACCACATAATTACTGACACTACCTAAGATTAACTCAGATAAACCCGATCGACCGTGACGACCAACAATAATTAAATCTATCCCCTCTTGCTGGGCAACTTGACAAATTTTCTGGCCCGGATCACCGATATAATAATCAGCCCGGGCTATGATATTATCCTCCTTAGCTCGATCGACTAAACCGTTTAACCAAGCTTGTAATTCCGCTTGCATTTCTTCGGTGATTTGTTGTTCTAAGGCGATCATATCGGGGGGATAACCGCCACCATAACCGATCAGATTACCATAAATAAAAGTTTCCGTGTAGGGAGTCAAAGGTTTAGACAGACTATAAATAATCCGCAACTCACTAGCGTAGGTTTTCGCTAAGAGAATAGCCGTATTCAATACCTCTGGAGTGACATCTTGATAATCCACAGCCACGAGAATTTTATTATAGAGTTTGTTGGTATCCCGATCGACTGAGAGTGTTTCCGTATTATTCATCGAATTAACCTCCTCGATAGCAGATAAAGTCAGGGTTGAAGTTAATCTTTTTTCCCACCGGCTGCCAGCAATACCCTGGGGAAATAGCCAAAAATTGCTGAAAGCTGATGACTGATAGTTGACGCTCCCCTACCTCTAGTGTGACATTTTTCGGATGATGTAGCTAAATCCCCAAAAAAATTAACAATTTGGGGAGACTCCGAGACGATACCCTAGGGTTGATTCAAGGTAGGGTTGATTCAAGGTAGGGTTGATTCAAGGTAGGGTTGATTCAAGGTAGGGTTGATTCAAGGTAGGGTTGATTCATGAATCAACCCTACCCAAACCCCGGAGCGCATTAGCTTTTCGGTGGGATGCTTACAGCCAGATGCTGATACATTTGTAATCATCTAAGAGTCACTGATAATTGCTGATTGTCGGTATTTCTGCAAATGTGAGATGCACCCCTAGATTTTTTATAAAAGTATTTATCTTAAGATACAATATGGTTGAGATTTTTTGCAGCAGAGGATCTAGTCGAATGAATGAAGATAGCAAAAATTATGAGATGCAAATTCTGGCAATGATGATCAATCAGTATTTGGATGATATGGTATCTCTGAGTGAAGAAAAATTAAACCAGCTAGAAGCAAACCGCGATCAGATTGTTTGGGATTTAGCCACAAGAATTTACAAGGAAAGTGGTCATAAAGTAGAATTTCATATAATACGAAACTTAATTAATTCTAGAATTGAAGTTATGAGATATCAGTTATTTTTCAGTCAATCCAGTCTATTGGAATCAAGGAGAATCAATGAAGAGAAAGCTATTAAAATAGCAGAACAAAAAGCTAATGCTGTTATTAACGATAAAAACAATGATGATACCGAGAAAATAACGTCACAAGACAATGAACGAAAACTGGCAATTTTTATCAAAGTTCAAGAGATAATTAGTGATCAATTAGATGTGGAAAAGTCTGAGATACATATTGATGATGAACTATTTTATTTAAAATCTAAGGAAACCCTCAGTAGTTATAGTTCTTCTAGCTTTTATAGTTCTTATGGTTCTTGTAGTAATGGTTTATTAGTCTCAAATTGGGGAGGAGATGAACTTGATACAGTTGAATTAATCATGACTTTAGAAGAAGAATTTGATCTAGAACTTTCAGAAGAAAAATGCCAAGAATTTACAACAGTGAAAAAGCTAGTTGATTATCTGGCTGAAAATTTAGGCAAGTAACAATATTAATTTTTACGAAAATATCTCAAGTTATCAGCCAAATATAGCTATAATCCAATTAGAGCGAGTTCTAAACCAACAACTTATGATTAGTCGCTACATTGTCGCATGGCTACCGATGATCGTAATAGGAGTTAGTAACGGTATCCTCCGAGAAACCACCTACGGAAAATATCTCGATGAACTGCGCGCCCATCAAATTTCTACCCTGACAGGAATCCTCTTTTTTAGTCTTTATATTGGCGCTCTTGTCTATTTTTTGGGTCTAGAATCCTCCGGTCAAGCAATTACCATCGGTTTAATTTGGTTACTATTAACAGTGGGTTTTGAGTTTCTGTTCGGCCATTTTATCGCCGGTCACTCTTGGTCAAGATTAGGGCAAGATTATAATCTTTTAGCGGGACGAGTTTGGATTTTGGTTCTCTTGGTCATTACTTTTGCTCCTCTACTATTTTATCAACTTTTTTCTTAATTATGAAAGCTATTATCATTAATCGCTATGGCGATAGTAATGTTCTCCAATACATAGACATAGAAAAGCCAATTCCCCAAGCTAAGGAAGTCTTAATTAAGATTATGGCAGCGGGAATTAATCCGATTGATTGGAAGATTCGTCGGGGGATGCTCAAAATAGCCACAGGTAATAAATTTCCCCTGCAATTAGGTTTTGATTATAGTGGAATTATCGTTGAAAAAGGCAGTCAGGTGGAACAATTCCAGATCGGAGATGAGGTTTTTGGTTTTCTCAATCAATTACCCGGTAGAACCTATGCTGAATATGCAATTATTCCCGCTTCCCTATTAGTTAAAAAACCGCATAATCAGAGTTTTATTGAAGCTGCCGCCACTCCTTTAGCCGCTTCTACCGCTTTGCAAGTCTTGCGGGATTTTGGCGGTATTCAAGCAGGAAATCGGATTTTAGTGAATGGTGCATCGGGAGGAGTGGGTAGCTTTGCCGTGCAGATAGGGAAAATTTTCTCCGCAGAAGTAGATGGAGTTTGTAGTAGTAAAAATATCGATTATGTCACCTCTTTAGGAGCAGATAAAGTTATCGATTATACCCAAGAAGATTGGAGAAAAACCGAGCAGAAATATGATATAATCTTCGATGCTGTGGCTAAGTCTTCTTTTTGGCACTGTCGTCAGCTTTTAAAACCCCAAGGCACCTATATAACCACCCTCCCAAATCCCGGAATTATCTTCCTAAATTATCTCGGTGCTTGGTTGCCCCAAAAAGGGAAACTGATATTTTTTGCTCAAGCACAAGCGTCTGACTGGCAATTTCTCAAAGAAGCGATCGAATCGGGAAAATTAACTGTTAGAATCGATCGCACCTATACTTTTTCCCAGGTGGTAGAAGCTCATAATTATAGTGAATCGGAAAGAGTGCGCGGAAAAATAGTCCTGATCCCCGATTAAGGATAAATAGTTAGGGTTTGCTGAATAAATCTGAAAACCTTGTTGGGTAACACTTTTAGACCTTTTGTCAATCAAAAAGTACCAGATATGGGAGTGATCGGGGGGAAAATCCCTGGACTTTTTCCCTGAAAATTAGGTAATTAACCCCCTGAAAATGGGTAAAACCCTACACCCCACACCCCACACCCCACACCCTGTCCCCACCAACAAACTTTTTGCTGCAAACCCTAAATAGTTAGGGATTTTCCCGATTTTTTGGGGAACGAGTAAATAGTTTTAAGTAAGTAGAAACAGAGAATTCCTTAATTGGGAAGGTGATAAAAGTCAAGGGATTAATAGTAATAATAATATTGCGGCTATCCCTCTGTACCGCCTTGATAATCTGTTTAGCCACCCAATCGGCGGACATAATACCCAGAGGATTTAAATTACTCTTAAAAGGGCCAAGAATTAGCTTTCTTACCACACAGGGGGCATCTAAACGACGCAGGGTAATCATATCACCGATCGCTCGTTTACTGAGTTCGTAGAGGGGACTAAAGGCAGGATTAACCTCTGCTTCCGAGGTATTCACCCAGACTTCCTTGCGGGCAATTTGCTCGTTAGTGCGGACAGTTTTGAAGAATAATTCCATTAAACGCCAGACGGAAAAAGTATTCACTTGGTAGGCTAATTCGATCGCTTCTGGGGTTCTTTGGCCGTGGACATTAACGCCATGATTTAAAATCAGTATATCTACAGACCTAAATAAGTCCTCAAGTTGCGTTTCTTCACCGATTTGCCATTTCACGGTTTTTACAGGTACTGATTCGCCGTTAATTTCAATAGCGATCGCATTCTCCCTGGAAGTGAGCGCGATTACCTTAGCTCCTTTCAGTTGTAGGTACTTTAACAGCGATCGCCCTAAGGTTCCATTCGCTCCGGTAATGGCGATCGTTTTACCCTTAAGAGAAAGTGCCGTCCCCATCAATTTATCCATAAAGGTGAAAGTTCCACAATAATAAGCCTTTTGGTTATCAAAATGGTGTCGCCAGTGGTAGGTACGATTAACGCGCCATTGAGCCGGTAAACTCTCAAATTGCCCCGGACGATGGGTTAAATCGGTTAATTCCTCCAGATTGGCGATGCCTAAACCTCGACCGATCGCCGTACTGAGAAAAGTCAAAGTATAAAGGGAACCTAACCAACCCAACCAAGGGCGATCGAACCCCCAAGAGTAGGCCAGTAGTACAGGTAAAACACTGGCAGCCAACATCACCAAGGCCTCTGGTACATCATTGTACCAGTGCGCCCGACGATAAATTTCCTCGCTCATTACCGACAGATCGGGACGAAAAACCCGATGATGCCAGACGTGCAGACGATAAAGGGGCTGCCAATGGTGGGCCAGAGCATGATAGCTATCACGCACGATCTCCACCCAAATAATTGAGCCACAAATCAGTCCGACACAGAGGAGCAGGTTTGACATAGGGGATAAATGTTAAATTTTCTCAACGAATGTAAACAGAGCAATCTTAGCCGAAAAAGCGCATTTATCGGGCAAAAAAAACCAATAGCCTGAAAAACTAGGGTTTCTTTCCCGAAAAAACTTAAGATTCTGTTAAAAATTTTAACAATTTTCGGTAAAATAAAGCAAGAAACAAGCGTCTACTGGAACAGTTACTTAACCTGAGTCGATTATGGCAGAAAATTATTGGTCGCGAGAGGATGATAACGAAGAATTAGACCCGATTGGTTCCCTCCTATCTGACTGGTCCGATCCCGAAGACGAAGAGGACGAATTTAGGAGCGAAATTTTTCAAGGCCGATCGGGACGCAGACAGAAAGCGGCTTTTAGCCTCATGGCGATCTGGACAATAATTATCGGACTTCATTGGCTTAGTTGGGGTTATTGGGCAATTATCGCCTTAACTATGGTACTATCGGGGCAAGCTTTGCGGCTGCTGTTCACCAAACCAGAAACGCCGCCAGTTCCTTTACCAGATCAGGATTTAGCCTCTGTCCCCAGGGTGTCCCTCTTAGTAGCGGCCAAAAATGAAGAAACCGTAATCACGAAACTGGTTAATTATCTCTGTCATCTAGACTATCCCCAAGATAAGTTAGAAGTTTGGATCGTCGATGACTATAGCACCGATAACACCGGTGCAATTCTCGATCGCCTTGCTTTAGAATATCCCCAATTACAAATTCTCCATCGTCCTGCTAATGCCGGAGGTGGCAAATCCGGCGCCTTGAATCAGGTTTTATCCCTGACTAACGGGGAAATTATTGGCGTATTCGATGCCGATGCGGGATTATCCGCCGATTTACTGCGTCATGTCGTCCCGATGTTCGACGATCGAGAAGTAGGTGCGGTACAGGTGCGAAAAGCGATCGCCAATGCCGCCGAAAACTTCTGGACAAAGGGACAAGCGGTAGAAATGATCTTTGATAGTTGTTTCCAACAGCAACGGATCGCAGTGGGAGGGATCGGAGAATTGCGCGGAAATGGTCAATTTGTCCGACGTAGTGCCTTAAATCGTTGCGGGGGTTGGAATGAACAAACGATCACCGACGATCTTGATTTAACTATTCGTCTCCATATCGATAATTGGAAAATTAATATCTTAAATTTTCCCGCAGTAGCGGAAGAAGGGGTGACAACTGCGATCGCTTTATGGCATCAGCGCAATCGTTGGGCCGAAGGTGGTTTTCAGCGTTATCTCGACTATTGGAAAGCAATTTTAAAGTCTCCCATGCCTTGGCCGAAAAAGTTTGATTTAATTGCTTTTTTGATCGTTCAATATATCTTACCTGCGGCCGCTATTCCCGATCTTTTAATCACTATTACTCGTCATCAAGCTCCGATTTTAACTCCTTTAACTGGTTTGGCTCTTTCCCTTTCTCTCTGGGGGATGGTGACAGGATTAATCCGAGTCAATACGGGTAAAAAATTCACTTTCGCTCTTGGTTTGGACATCCTTGCTCAAACCATTCGCGGCATGATTTATATGATGCACTGGTTTATTATTATTCCCAGTGTCAGCCTGCGGATGGCTTTGCGTCCTAAACGTTTAAAATGGGTGAAAACCGTTCATCTGGGGGAACATCTCAGCGCCGAAGTTTAATTTTCGAGGATAGACTCCCAAAACTTTGGACTTATCAGGACTGAAATCCCCTGTCAGTAAAGGTTACAGCCTTTGGAAACCCCTTTGGGAAAAATTTCCAATTTCCTTAATCATGCTTGCTACCAATAATGTGTTAATTTAGATACAGAATTGAATTCCGTGACAGCACTGGGGTGGCGAAAAGCGCTCGCTCCAGTTTTTTTTCTCGAGAAAACGGGTTTCTTCAAGAAACCCGTTTTCTGTAGTTTTTTTTGCGGGAAGCATCCCCCTCTCCTCGTAGGTTAAGGGGGTGAGATCATAACAATCCGTTGCCAAAACCGACTTTTCAGAATACAATACAGAAGAGTAGTCATTCATCGCTCAGATTAGTTAAGATGATATTACATGACTAATAATATTGACCATGACCGCTTATTTAAGGAGTTAATCTCCACCTTTTTTGTCGAATTTATTGAGTTGTTTTTCCCTCAATTGATCGATTATTTAGATAGGGACTCGATTACTTTTTTAGACAAAGAAGTATTTACCGATGTCACCGAAGGAGAAAGGTATGAAAGCGATTTAGTCGCACAAGTTAAGTTTCGAGGAAAAGAATCTTTTTTTCTGATTCATGTGGAGGCGCAGGAAAGTTCCCGCCAGTGGTTTAACCGGCGAATGTTTACTTATTTTGCTCGCTTTCATGAGAAATTTGTCTTACCGATTTATCCGATTGTAATTTTTTCTTATTCAAAGCCAAAAAGAGAAGCGATTAGTCAATATGTAGTCGATTTTCCCGATTTTAAGGTGTTAGAATTTAACTATCAAGTAGTGCAGTTAAATCGATTAAATTGGCGAGATTTTCTTAATCAACCGAATCCGGTTGCTTCAGCTTTGATGGCGAAGATGAACATTGCCGAGAAAGAGCGAGCCAAGGTAAAAGCGGAATGTCTGCGCTTGTTAATCACTTTAAGGTTAGATGCGGCGAGAATGCAATTAATTTCTGGATTTATTGATACTTATCTCAATCTAAATCCGGTCGAAGAGATACAATTTCAACAAGAGATTAGCACATTTAGTCAACCCGTACAGGAGGGAGTTATGCAAATTACCACCAGTTGGATGCGTCAAGGTATTGAACTAGGTATTGAACAAGGTATTGAACGGGGTATCGAACAAGGTATTGAACAAGGTATCGAACGGGGTATCGAACAAGGTATTGAACGGGGTATCGAACAAGGTATCGAACAAGGTATTGAACGGGAAAAGACATTGATTCTTCGTCAACTTAAACGAAAGTTAGGGGAGATTAATCCTTCATTGGAAACTAAAATTATGGAGTTAAGTATTGATGATGTCGAAGCATTAGCAGAAGCTTTATTCGATTTCTCTACAGTTAAAGATTTAATCAGTTGGTTAAATACTTTAACTGCCTAGGTTTGACGTTAGCGAACGCATCTTCGCCATGACAAGGGGTAAGATTGCTTCGGAGAGGGAATTTCAGTTAACAGTTAACAGTTAGAAGTGAGGTCTGCCAAAGGGAATTGACAGACCGCAAAACATAGGATAGCATTTGTATAATTCTTATCAAAATACGGAGAAAATATGACTCTAGTTATTTCCCAAGAAGTGATTAAAGCAAGTGGTTTATCAGAGGATGAACTGTTGAAGGAAATTGTTGTTATGTTATTCCAACAAGATAAGATTAGCTTAGGAAAAGCAAGTGAGTTATTAGGTATTAATCAAATCAAGTTTCAACGGATGCTTTCTGAACGAGGAATTTGTATTCACTATGATGTTGCTGAGTTTCAGGAAGATATTAAGCATTTAAAAGAGAAAGGTTGGCTATGATTATTATTAGCGATACTTCTCCTCTCAGCAGTCTTGCTCTTGTTGGCTATCTGTCAATCTTAAAAGATATTTATACTAATGTTGTTATTCCCCAAGCAGTTGCCAATGAATTAGCCAATTTAACTGAGGAAGATATCCGCATTAAAGCGATAATTTCTCTGAACTGGATACAGGTTAAACAAGCCGCTAATTTGGAACTTGTGGCTTGTTTGAGGAATGAATATAATTTAGATCTTGGCGAAGCAGAAGCAATCGCTCTTGCCTTAGAATTAAAAGCAGATGAATTGTTAATTGATGAGCGTCTTGGACGGAGGGAGGCTGTGCGTTTGGGGCTGTCAATTACGGGGGTTCTAGGAGTTCTTTTAATCGCTAAAAATAGAGGATTGATTGCTAAGGTTCAACCCATAATCGATGCTCTAATACTCCAAGCAAATTTTCGCATCAGTCGTCAACTTTATGAGGAGGTTTTGCAAACGGCAAATGAATTAGATTAAGTTGTGATTTTAGAAAACGGGTTTCTGCGAGAAACTATTTAGAAAACCCGTTTTCTTGTTCCTTTGAGAAACCCGGTTTCTTGTAATCAATGTTAATTTTTGTTATATCCCCCTTGAAAAATTCGGGATTCTTTGCATAAAATAGTCGAAGTCATCCTTTGCGGTTAATGTCATGACTTCTACCCTTTTGCCGGGCTTTCCTGCTGTTGACGATGTTTTGTTCAATTTCGCTCAATCTGATGGCTTGAGTCAAGCTAATCGGGTGGATAGTGCGAGAAATCAGCGTTTAACCGCTACCTTAGTTTTCCTCGATGCTGGTGTTAGCGATTATCAAAGTCTCCAAGCTGGGGTAATTCCAGAAGTCGCCACGGTTATTCTCTCTCCCAACGAAGACGGAATCGAACAGATCACCGCTTTTTTACAACAAAATCCCCAGATTACCACCACCACCTCTATTATTAAATCGGTGCGTTACGCTATCGCGCTTCACAGCCTACGAGTAAGCAAACAACTCCAATGAACCAAACAACAGCCAATTATGATGAACCCTGGAAAGAAGCATTAACCGAGTATTTTGAAGCGTTTTTATGCTTCTTTTTTCCTGAAGTTCACCAACTAATTGATTGGACAAAAA
>NZ_JASJFB010000221.1:0-1402 GCF_030065455.1 Microcystis sp. M53602_WE12
CTTAGTTAAAGCAGATTTTCTTCCTCAGTGCAACCTAAGTCGATGCTTTCTCACGAGTGCGGGTTCATTTTCTAGGTTGACTTCGGCTTCCTTACCAGCATTTATTGAGATGTTGCGTTATCTTCTCTGATAATTGAACTGGAACAAAAGTTACGAGACTGTTCTCTTGAAGATAAAAAATGGTTATTGGAGCAGTTACATCAACAATTAGGATTGAATAATCAACAAACAACTAAACAACGATTAATAGATAGTTGGAATGAAGCTTATAGTGATGGATTGGACGAATCAGAAACTTTAATGTTAGAGGGAATACGGCATCATCAACGCCAATTATCCGAGTAAATATGACGATTTTTCAAGGAGAGATTTATTGGATTGATTTAGGAGAACCACAAGGTTCTGAACCTGCTTATCTTCGTCCTTGTGTTGTGGTGCAAAATGATGCTCTGAATCAGTCACAAATTGGGACGGTTATTGTGTGTCTATTAACAACCAATTTGAGACGAGCAAAAGCTATTGGTAATGTTTTATTGAATGAGGGTGAAGGGAATTTACCTGAATCCAGTGTTGTTAATGTTTCACAGGTTTTCACGCTTGATAAGCGTCTTTTAACGGAGTCTATCGGAAGACTTTCTCAGGAAAAAATCAAATTAATTATTCAGGGAATTAAGTTGGTTATTGAACCTCAAGAACTCGAATAATAGGGGGTTATAAAATATAAAATTATAAAAAAAGCGATCGAGCTACCGCTCAAATAATTGCCCAAAGATATCTGGCCGCTAGTCCCTGTTTAGAAACCCTGCTGAAACTCCCAGAGGATTCCCAGGGTTATCATTATGCTACTCACCTAATTAGTTTCAATTTTGATCCTAATTTTTATCGGTCTATTCAGGTCAATTCCGACACAGATTATCTGCTGCTTCGCCTACGGCAAACTCACGATATCTGGCATATAGTAACGGGTTTTGGTGTCGATGCGATGGGAGAATTGCAACTGAAAGCTTTTGAATTAAGTCAAACTCGTCGCCCTCTAGCTATTGTCCTACTTTTAGGGGGATTATTCGGAGCTTTATTTTCTTCGCCACTTTCCTTAGCCTCTCTCTGGGAAGAGATTGTCATCGCCTATAATTTGGGCAAAAATACTCGACCTTTTTTAGCGCAAAAATGGGAACTAGCTTGGGAGAAATCCCTGCTAGTTTGGCGGCAAGAATTGGCGATTGTCCACTCGAACCTAGAAAATTAATTTTGCTGGACTAATTAGGGTTTGCTGAATAAATCTAAAAACCTTGTTGGATAAGGCTTTTAGACTTTTTTTCCCTGAAAAAGTGCCTACCATTGGAGTGATTGGGGGGAAAATTTAGGGATTTTTTCCCTGAAAATTAGGTAATTGACCACCTGA
>NZ_JASJFB010000683.1:0-14759 GCF_030065455.1 Microcystis sp. M53602_WE12
AAATCCTTATCTGGCAAGAGACTTAATTGATTAGTTCGCTCTAGATAAAAAACAATTGACAAAAATCGCTAAATGCCTTTCTCTATAAGGGTTCCATCCCTTATAACCCCCGTCCATTGCATAACAATTACCGAAGAGCCATTAATGAGGCTTTAAAACAATATATCCAATCTCCTTCTGAGCGATCGCTCACTCAGTCCGATTTACGCCGTATTCTTCGAGAAGAATTATCAGCCCTCCAATAATGTTGCTTGTGATAGTTAAAAGTTAGGCGATCGCTGTGTTGTTCTGAGGAATAGCGATCGCTTTTTAATTTTTGGCTCTTCGGTTTGTGTTATGCAATCGACGGGGGATATAAGGGATGTAACCCTTATGTAGAAAAGCATTTGGCGATTTTTGTCAATTGTTTTTTATCTAGAGCGAACTAATCAATTAAATCTCTTACCAGATAAGGATTTAGTCGATTTATGCCCCCATATCGAATCATACCAAGTAACGAAGAACCTAATTTTTTCTTGTCAAAGTTTAGTTAAACGGTAAGAGGGGTAATTTTGTAAAGATGTGCTAAATTGGAAGCTTTTTGCAGATCACCTTGACGAAGGGCTTCCCGGACATCATCTAATTTTTGAGCGTCTTCTAATGATAAATAGGGCGACCATCCTTCGGGAGTCTCAATCAGTTCGACTTCCACTTCAGCCATGTACTCTCCAATGTGGATAAGTTTAATGTGAGGCTTTTTTGTCATGGTTTTCTCCTTGTAAGACTAGCACACAACGCCCTTGAGGATATTCCGGGTAATCTTCGATAATGACAGCTTCTCTAATACTCATCATCCAACAATAAGTAGTCGTGCAAAATTAATTTCCTAGTGAAGATAAGCAAGAGGCAAGAGACAAGAGGCAAGAGGTGGTTAGATATGTGTAATTAATTTTGCTTAGGTACTTAGCATCTCCTTACTTAGGGCAGGTGTTTTCTTTGAGGGATAAGCGATCGCTTTTTTGCGGCTTTCTTTTCGTCTCCTGACACTCTACAAATCAGTCCCGATGAAAAAATTTTCACCCCCACAGATGAAAGAGGTTTCCTTCCCCACACCCCACACCCCACACCCCACACCCCACACCCTCTTTCAAATCAGAGAGTAAAAGGGTTTTGAGGATTTCAGATGCCCAATTAATTCATTAGTTCTACTTTCAGGGATGAGGTAGTCATACCATAAAGTGACCCTTTGAATCTAATATAAATCTAATATAAATCTAATATAAAAGTTAATATTCTACTCAAAAAAACCTATTAGAAAAGTATTAACTTTAGAGATTGCCATTACTCAAAATAAAACTTATTCTGGTATCAAAGGTGATTAAGCAAATCACTTTTAACCCAAAAGACAAGACATTTTGCTTAAGGCATTATGGCTAAATCGAAAATTTCACGAATAGATTTTTGAGAATGTCTTAAGAGTTTAGAGAAAACAAATCATTAAGGTATTTTTTTCTCGAAAGTTTCATTTTAAGTTCACATTATTTCTTTGGAGTTGCTCAAATGACTTACTACGTTGATTTTAACAATCAAACAGATCGCACTTGGACTATGGTAGTCTATCAAACTCTCCCTGATTCAGTAGGATTAGATAGTGTTGCGTGGAAAAAAACGACAGTCCCGCAAAAAGCTGAATCTGGGGTTGATTGGGAGATTGAATATCTTGTTGCTCTTGCTAATTACAAACAAACTGGAGGGATAGGTGTTTATAAAGCCTCCCAAAAGTTTAATAATATCCAATTGGGAACTAAGTGGAAGGTTGTTTTTAAGGATGGTGTTCAGCAGCTAGAACCCGATGGACAAGCACAACGACCAGAGTTAATTGTAATTGGGAATGACTCAAAAAGTCTAGCTGATGTTGGTGTAGGGATGTCAAACAATTCAGCTGTTTACCAGCGAGATGTTTTAAGTAGTAGTAGTGCTCAGTTTAAGGTGACTCCTACCTATTATGTAGGTTTATTTAATAACTTGGAACTGGGAACCGTGATAAGTAGTAATGTAGTCGTCGGTCCAATGGAAGTCAAATTCCCATCAGGTCAAAATAAAGCTCTTTTGACGGCTACACTTGATGGTCAAGCGATTAAGCTAGACCTTAGTTATCAGAGTGCTTTGGTTGCTAACTATGAGCAAGTTCAAAAACTATCCCGCTCCATTGGTTCTGAGTTCTTTGATGTCCCAGTTGAGCAACAGCCTGAATTTGGTACTGACTACACTTTTGCTGCTACGTTGGTTTTTGGCACTCTGGCAGTAGCAACATGGGCGTATGGAAACAAATCTTTAATTGCTCAGGCTGCTAATGTTGTAATTGACAATTTTTCTAGCTTTGATCAGACCGCACGAACATTTAAAATTGTCGGTCAATCAGCGTTAGCTTGTGCTACTGCAATGGAAGCAATTCTTAAAGCAATTAAGGACAATGCACCACCATCATTATTAAAAGAAGGTGAGTCCAGTGTTGATGTCTCTTACAAAAATTTAGCCTGTCAGAAATAAGATTACATAGCATTTCCCAAGCTCGTGAGATATATTTTTTCCCCTATCTTTCAAGCTTGGGAAAGGGAAATAACAGTTAATGCCCATTCTAAGTGTTAGAAAAAAGGAGAAATTATGCTAAACGGAGTTCCTATTGGTACAGTATGCCCATTTGCTGGTCAAATCCATCCCATAACAGGTGATATAAACAATATTTGGACTTCATCTGGTTGCTCAAGTCAGAATGCACAGGCTGAGAGCTTGAATGCCAATATTCCTATCACCTATCCTGAAGCATACGGTTGGATGTTGTGCGATGGTCGTTATCTTGAAATAGATGCTTACCCTGAGCTATTTGCAGTAATTGGAACACTTTATGGAAAACAAGGGGATAATAAATTTAGACTTCCAGACTATCGTGGATTATTCATGAGAGGGGTTGATGCTGGTTCTGGACTAGATCCAGATGCTGCTGAACGAATTGGACCAGAGGGAATGGGTAAAAGTAGCGGGATCGGTTCACTTCAGTGTGATGCTCTCCAGCAACACCAGCACGACTATAATGCTATTCTCCTGTCAGCACAAGCACAACCGGGTACTGGCTCAGTTGGGCAAACATCTGAGATAAAACAGACTACAGGTCCTGATAGCCCTCCTGCTCGCGTCAGTATCTATGAAACTCGTCCAAAAAATATTTCTGTCAACTATATTATCAAGTATAGATAGTGCGATACTCTACGGCACTGCATAGCAGCACGCCACTCGCTGAAAGCGCACCGAAGGTGATCTTGTAAATTGGGTTATCTTTAATTAAGTTTTTCCCTTACTTAAATTATTACAAAACAATTGAATGTCATTGATTATGGTTTGATAAGAATTAACAATTTGATGGGCGATGATTAAAACCTTTTCCTCATCTAATTGGCAAGAATAAGCACTTCTCACCAGATGACGAAACCGCCTTAATTCATCCAAAATGAGCCTTGTTTCTTCTGTAATAACTGCTTTTCTCACCTTAGGTATATCAACAGACATTTGCTCTAATAAATCTCGATGCCATTTATCCCCCGTTGGGAATCTTTGAGCAATTTTTTTAGCAATCGCTTCAAATATACGCTCAATTCCAGTATAAACTCCATGGAAATTAAGCGCAATAGAATTAATTAATGCGTTTTGATACATGACATCCGATTGATTAGATAATTCTCTTAAAAATATCTCTAGCTGTTGTAGGGCTTGGAGAATTTTATTGAGTTCTTGATTAATTCTATCTTGAATTGATAAATTAGTCATAATTCAACCCCCTGAGCAATTGCCTCTAAAATATAAGGATGAGCCTTTTGAACTTCTACTAAATCCACCTCAAAATCCTGTCCATTATCTAACTCTGCTATCGCTTTAAAATAATCTTTCTCTGGTAAATCCCAAACCGCTAAATCAAGATCAGAATGGGGAGTTATTTCTTCATAATTTAACAATGAACCAAATAAAACAACTTTCGTGACTCCATACTTCTCTTTAAGGAGACTAGCACATTTTTGAGCAATTTTTAACCCTGCTTGTTGCCGTTGTTTCATCTCTAATAGAAATTGTTCACGGTTTGCTCTCGCTGCTAAAACTTCAGCAATAATCTCTTGTTTTCGTTCTTCAGTTAACTGTGTCATTATGATTACCCCTAAATCATTGAATATCAATAGTTTCTATGATAGCAATTTTTGTGATCAGCGATCGCCGCTCTTGTCGGTTGGGTTGAGGCAACGAAACCCAACAATATTTTATTTAAGGTGTGTTACTTCGGTGACATACCTTTTATCTATCAGTCATCAGGAGAGCTTATTTATTTTCTGCTTAGATCAGTTAAAATTGAGGAATGATCGGCCTAGAAATTGGGTTTATCTTCGTACTTAACCTTAACATGAGAGTGTAGGCTGGGTTTCACTATCGTTCAACCCAACCGTATTTTATCTATTCCTTGCTGAGATTCAGTTAAAATTGTAGCGTTATCACCATGAGTTAGATAGAACCCAACATCCATGATCATCTCTCTCAAAGAAGCCCAGGCTAAACTCCCCGAACTGATTGACAATCTCAAACTGGGGGAAGAATTGTTAATCACCGACAATAATCGTCCAATTGCCCAATTAATCGGGCAAATACCCATAGCGTCCCAACGCCTAGTCCCCGGACTATGTCAAGGAATGATTACCATCGTAGCTGATGACGAAGAACATTGGCAAGATTTTTTGAAAACTTAAATAGAGATTTAACACTATGACTAAATTAGATATAGCTCAAGCTAAATCCGATCTCTCAAAACTTCTCGATTTGGCAATTAACGGAGAAGAAATTGTTATTATGCAAGGCGACGAGCCAGTAGCCAAAATTTCCCCCATCAAACGACCCTTAAAACGAGGAAGTGCTAAGGGAAAAGTATGGATGAGCGATGACTTTGATGAACCTCTTGAAGACTTTCACAATTACAGGGAATGACTTTTTTATTGGACACACATATTTTTCTTTGGTTTGTTAATGACGATCCTAGATTAAGCAATGCTCTCAAAGATTTAATTGAAGATGAGAACAATTTTAGTTATCTTAGTATCGCCAGTCTTTGGGAAATGTCTATTAAATATAATTTAGGAAAGTTAAGGTTAGTTCCTTCCTATGAAGAGTTTATTGAGAAAGAAGTGAACGAAAGTAGGATTGTTTTACTAAATCTTGAACTAGAGCATCTAAAAATTAATGCTTCTCTACCTTTTCACCACAGAGATCCTTTTGATCGCATTATTATTGCTCAATCTATGGCTGAAAATCTCCCTATCATTACAAGTGATTCAATTTTCAGTCAATATTCGATTGCGCTTATTTAGTGTAACTCAACAAATGAAAATATTATTGATCTTAGATCAAGATGAAGGAATAGCTCCCAATGATCCAGCCGCTCTTCTAGATTAGATTGAAGCAACAAAAACCAACACTAATAAAGGTGTGTTACTTCGCTGACATACCTTTTACCTATCAGGAATCAGTTTGCTTATGGCCTCATGAACGAGATATTTGCCCTGATACACTTTACTTAGATTCAGTTAAACTAAAATGATCATTATCTTGCTTGTTAACTAACGAACAATTGACAAACTGATGATCCTGTTATACTAAATTAGGTATCAACCTTAATCATTAACCCCAACATGGGAGATAAACCCATTTACTGGATTGGGACGTCAAGGGAAGATATTAGAGATTTTCCTGAAGACGCAAAGCGTAAAGCAGGTTTTCAACTGAGAGCTATTCAACAAGGAGAGAAACCCAATGATTTTAAACCCATTCCCATTATTGGTCAAGGAACAGAAGAAATTAGAATTTGGACAGGAGAAACCTACAGAATCTTTTATGTAGCAAGGTTTAAAGAAGCGATTTATGTCCTTCATGCTTTTGGTAAAAAAACACAGAAAACCTCGAAAAAAGAAATTGAATTGGGACAACAACGTTATCAACAAATGATTCAATTTAGACAACAATTACAGGAGGGATAACCATGACACAATCTAACCCTATTGAGATCACTTTTGGTAGCGATAACATCTTTGAAGATTTAGGATTTAACAGTGAAGAAGCAACTAACTTAAAAATTAGAGCCGATTTGATGTTAACCTTGCGGTCTTTTATCCAAGAAAAAAGATGGACACAGCAAGAAGCCGCCACTTTTTTCGAGGAAACAAAACCAAAAATTAGTGATTTAATGAATGGAGAAATTAGCCGTTTTACTGTTGATAAATTACTCAGTCTTTTAGATAAAACGGGAATGAAAGTTAAACTCGAAATCTTCACCAAGTAACTTAAAATCATCAACAATTGACCATGAACAAGGGTTACATCCACATGGGAAAAGGATTTAATTCATCTTCCGTCAAAGTCTCTTTTAACCATCCCATGCTAACAGGAACATCATATAATCTTCCTAGCCCTAAACGCTTCCACATATGACGCATTCCGGGGACAATAACCTTAGCTACCCTTAAACCAATATCAGGACGAGTTTGGTCTAATACTACTAACATTTCCATCCCCTTTGACTCAATCTCTATAATTTGATTGATTAATTCATTTGTTCTACTTAAGAGATTACGCCATTATACCATAAAGTGACCCTTTGAATCTAATATAAATCTAATATAAATCTCATAAAAAGTTAATATTCTGCTCAAAAAAACATATTAGAAAAGTATTAATTTTAGAGATTGCCATTACCAAAAATAAAACTTATTCTGGTATCAAAGGTGATTGAACCAATCACTTTTAACCCAAAAGACAAGACATTTTGCTTAAGGCATTATGGCTAACTCAAAAAATTCAGAAAAGGATTTTTGATATCGTCTTGAGGATACAAAATCAACAAAAGTCTCAAAGGACATTATCTATTATGGCAAGTTACAAAGTTAATATCCCTGCTGGCCCCCTCTGGAGTAACGATGAAGCACAACAAGTAGGTCCGAGAATTGCAGCTGCTCATCAAGGAAACTTTACTGGTCAGTGGACAACCGTAGTTGAAAGTGCAATGAGTGTAGTAGAAGTAGAACTACAGGTGGAAAATACTGGAACTCATGAATTTAAAACTAATGTTTTAGCTGGCCCCCTCTGGAGTAACGATGAAGCACAAAAATTAGGTCCGCAAATTGCAGCATCTTATGGTGCAGAATTTACTGGACAGTGGCAAACCATTGTTGAAGGTGTCATGAGTGTTATTGAAATCAAGTACACTTTCTAAGTGCGATCGCCTCTCTTATCGGCTAGATTGAGGTACGGAACCCAACACTATTTAAGGTGTGTTACTTCGGTGATGCACCTTTTACTGATCAGTGATAAGCTCCCCTATTTAAAAGCGTTACATCCACATGGGAAAAGGATTTAATTCATCTTCCGTCAAAGTCTCTTTTAACCATCCCATGCTAACAGGAACATCATACAATCTTCCTGCCCCTAAACGCTTCCACATATGACGCATTCCGGGGACAATGACTTTAGCCACCCTTAAACCAATATCAGGACGAGTCTGATCTAATACTAACATTTCCATCCCCTTTGACTCAACAATTCGCTGACACAATTTAACATCCTCTAATAAATCATCACTGGCTAATTGTAAATAATCATTACTTTTTTTCGGTATTATTTTACTATCTGGAACTAAATAAGATTGATTGCTTAACCTTGCCGTTTGCCACCATTTAACCGCCAAAGGATCCGCAGAAGGATTATAAATCGTTGTCCCATCGTCCTTAAACGATAACACATTCGGTAAGATTTGATTAACCTCCGTTAACGCTCGACTAATGGCAATTTTTGGGTCAAAATGCGCCCCATACCCTAACAAAATGTCCTCCACTTCCCGCTCCTTTCTCGGACTAATAGCGGCAAAACAAGGGATATTCAAATCACTGGTAATATCTAACACCCATAGCTCCCGATTTAACCCCTCATAATATTGCTTTAATTGCTCAAAATATGGCTCATTAAAGCTCTCTAAATTAACGGAAGGTTTAACTAATTGATTATACCACCATAAAGCCACACAATCCCGTTCCACTAACTCCATAAACCCTTGTAAAATCGCTTCTTCTATCGTATTTCCTGCGGCGCAGCCATTAGAATCAGCCCAACAATCTAAGGGTTCAGATTGAGAATAACCATAATAACAATATCCCGTCGGTAAATACTTAAAATCTTGAGCGGTTAAAGACCATACAGGAGTCCAATCAATGATTCTAGTTTCATCAAAAGGTTCAGGGACTTTTTGAAACCATCCTTGATTCTTCGCATTCCATTCTTCTCGATGTTGATATTGTTTTTCACTAAAATTCATACATTTGTTAGGATGAATAGCTTTATCTTTTAACTCTTGATAACTCGCTTCTTCTTTGATTTCATTTCCTTGAAAAACCCCCGAATAGCGCTCAATAGCTTCACAAAATCCACTTGCTTTTGCTTGACTATCTGTACGGCCTTTTCCCGCACTTCTACCTCCAATATTTTGCCGTAAACTGTCTAAATCATCAAAGACACTACGAAAATGATGTTTAGCTACATAAGTATGAACTAAAGCATTCCCTTGTATCTTATTTAATTCTCGCACAATTCCCGTAATAGGACCGATATGATGTTGATAGGTTTTTAAGGTTTCTTCAGGAGAACAAAAACGATGTCCCCCATCACTGGTAAAAGCCTTTTTACGATGTCCCAAAACCACGGGTAAAGGTGTTTTATTTAGAGAATATCCACAACTAGGACAGTTCGGACGTTTAACTAAAATATGCTCTTGAAATTGTAAATTTAAAGTATCATAAGTCATTAGCATTCCTTCTAAACGTTGATTTTTACCTTGAATAATCCACTTAAAAACCTCCATAGCCGTCAGATTTAAAACCGTCTGTATTGTCGCTGAAGAAAACCCTAAAGGAGAAATTAAAGAAATCTTATTGTCTCTCTGTCTAATGATAAATTCCTCCACGGGACGATTATCTCGTAATCGTTGAGCCAAACAATGCCAACAACCAGTTTTATCGGGATCAAATAAGGGACCAATCCAGGCTAGATTTCCCAGGGGATTAACTAATAACCACGGTTTTTGCAAGACTAAAGCTTGTTGATTAATACTCTCTAAATCAGGATGAAGATAATTATCGGTTAAAATAATGGTTAAATCCCCTTCATCTGCGACTTGAACTTGCAAGGAATTTAAAATATTGATCAAATCTTGCTGGGGAATTAAGCCTAGGGTTTTAACTGTAACCTTCAGAGATTGTAATCGTTCAAAAGCTTGGGCTTGAGAAACCTGAAGATGATGGCATAAAATTGCTAAATTAGACGGCAATAATTCTTGTTTTTCTAATAAAAACCCTCGTTTATATAACTGAAAAATCGCTTTTTGAATTGCCAAGCTATAATTAACAATAACTGCGAAGTAATTAGCATTATTGGGATTGATTTCTTGATTTTGTAAAAATTCTAACTGAAGAATATCAATAATTTCATCAAGATTACGTTGACCATCGATTAATCTGACTAAACGATAATAAAGCGGCTCTTGGAAACAGATTGATTCTCGCTCAGATAGAAAAAATACCGTATTTGGTTCTAAGGTTTCAATTGAGTAGGCAGGATTCCAATCAAGCTGGTTGAACACAATTTTTACTCTCTTTTTAAGGTATAGTTAAGGTTGATTATATACCTATAATATAAGGTTGATAGCAGTCATCTTAATAGTGAGGTGCGAAGTTTTCGTTTTGGGGAACAGGGAGGGAGCAGCCCATTTATGCCAAAATATAAAAGCGATCGCTAAAAGTGATTAAATTTATTCAATATGATACCAAATCCGCTTTTAATAGCATGATTAACTCCCAATCCAACTTTAAAAACCCAGTTATGGATTGTTTCCCCCTGCTCCCTGCTCCCTGCTCTGGCGCTCCCCAATCTCCTCCACCTTTTAAACAGGATTTGCTATCAGACCCCTAATTTCTTCCCTGCCTGAAATTTCTCAATTTCTCGGAATAAATTTGACTACCAAAATCAGGGTAAATAGCCCAAATATCAACTTAATAAAGTTTTAATAGACATTTAAGCCCTAATAGATTAATCTTACTTTTTTTAAAGCCGATATGCTGCCTCGCTAATCCTTTTAAGACTTGAAAACTTGGTATTCTGTCAGGGGTTGGCCGTGAGAGGGGTCAATTTTCAAGGATAATTTGTAACAGAGTGTTGAAAATTCCTTTAATCTTAGTTATGAGCGATCGCCCACCAGAACTAACCCTAGCCGACCAGGCCCCTGCCAACTACGAATGTCGCTCCTGCGGCTACGTTTACGACCCCAGCAAGGGAGATAGTAAAACCAACACTCCCGCTGGAACCCCCTTCGAGGAATTGCCAGAAACGTGGCGCTGTCCCGTGTGTGGTGTGCGTCGTTCCCAATTTATCAACATCGGAGCCAAAGATGCTCCTTCGGGATTCCAAGAAAATCTTAGCTATGGTTTTGGAGTTAACCGTCTGACTCCGGCACAAAAAAATATTTTGATTTTCGGGGCTTTAGCGCTAGGATTTGTTTTCTTTATTAGTTTATATGGTTTAAACTAACTCAAGCACTCATTATCTTTAATCCAACGGCTCTTATGAGCCTGTAACCCATCGGGTACAAACCCTAATCCGTCCCGATTCCTTGACCAATACCTCTGAACCATTGATGAGAAAACTGAAACAATTCGTAATAGTTCTAGCTGTAGCCTTTTTCTGCTTTAGCTGTAGTAGTGTGCCATCCCTGAGCAGTAGTCCTTGGCAAATCCTCACCCTCGACACTGACTCCACTTTTGCCGATATCGCCTTTACCGACGACCTGCAGCACGGTTGGTTAGTGGGAACCAAATCTACCCTCTTTGAAACCACCGATGGGGGGGACAGCTGGCAGCAAAAAGTCCTCAACCTTGGCGAAGAAAAAGTTAGCTTTAGCGCCGTCAGTTTCCACGACCAAGAGGGTTGGATTGTCGGTAAACCCTCAATTCTTCTCCATAGCGAAGACGGGGGCAGCAGCTGGTCCCGTATCCCCTTAAGTGAAAAATTACCCGGTTCCCCCTACGGAATTATCGCCCTTAACGACAAAACCGCCGAAATGGTCACGGATTTAGGCGCTATCTACCGCACCAAAGACGGGGGCAAAACTTGGCAAGCTTTAGTGGAAGGTGCTGTGGGTGTGGCCCGGACAATTGTTCGTTCCCATGATGGTAAATACGTGGCCGTTTCCGCACGCGGTAACTTTTATTCCACTTGGGAACCGGGGTCAACAGAATGGCAACCCCACAATCGTCTTTCTTCCCGCCGTTTACAAAAAGTCGGTTATGGTGAAAAAGGAGAACTGTGGGCCCTGGCCCGGGGTGGTCAACTACAATTTACTAGCCCCAATGATCTCGATACATGGGAAGATAAGGTATTCCCAGAGTTTTCCACCAGTTGGGGACTTTTGGACCTCAACTACCGCAGCCCCGAAGAAATTTGGGTCGCTGGTGGTAGCGGCAATCTCTTGGTCAGTCATGACAGCGGCCAATCTTGGCAAAAAGATCGCGCGGTGGAAAGTGTCCCCTCCAATCTCTATCGAATTGTTTTTATCAATTCCGACAAGGGTTTTGTCTTGGGACAAGATGGGGTTTTACTGAAATATAATCCCCCTAGCGAACCGGCCTAAAACTTGTCTCAGGGTCAACAAAGTCTCTATTATAGAGATTGAATTTTTCAAGTCCTATCATTCCGAGGAGAACCGTCCATGTCAGGTAGTACCGGCGAACGTCCTTTTGGCGATATCGTTACCAGTATTCGTTACTGGATTATCCATAGCATCACCATCCCCATGCTGTTTATCGCAGGTTGGTTATTCGTGAGTACCGGTTTAGCTTACGATGTTTTTGGCACTCCCCGTCCCGATGAGTATTACACTCAAGAGCGTCAAGAATTACCGATCATTAATGATCGCTTTGAGGCCAAAAATCAAATCGAGCAGTTTAATCAGTAGTTTACTTTAATTAAGGATAAAAACAATGGCTAGTGGTAATCCCAATCAACCCATTTCTTACCCCATTTTCACCGTTCGCTGGTTGGCAGTTCATACCTTAGCGGTTCCCACTGTCTTCTTTATCGGTGCAATTGCGGCAATGCAGTTTATTCAACGCTAGGAGAACAATTATGGAAAGAACACCTAATCCGAATCGGCAAGCCGTCGAGTTAAATCGTACTTCTCTTTACCTAGGTTTACTCCTAGTTGCTGTCTTGGGAATTTTATTTTCCAGCTATTTCTTTAACTAATTAGTCCCGATTCATTGTCATCGCAATTAGGAGGTGTTATTCATGTTCGCAGAAGGTCGTATTCCTTTGTGGTTAGTCGCCACCATCGCCGGTCTAGGCGTTATCGCTGTGCTTGGTCTTTTCTTCTACGGAGCTTACGCCGGTTTAGGTTCCTCTATGTAATTCCATTACGGGTAATTTCCCCCAGCAAAAAGCCGTTAGTTATAGAAATAACTAGCGGTTTTTTCAGTATTCGGTGAAAAGTAAAGCTCGATCGAACTTTATACTAATACTAAATCCCTTGAGTAACGCACAGAAAAAGGGGAGAATAAATAATCAGTTTTTAATAACCGGATTTAGGATAAATCCGTTTTTAATAGTGTGATTAACTCTCAAGTTATGAATTGTTTCTCCCTGCTCCCCACTCCCTGCTCCCTTCTCCCCACACCCCACACCCCACACCCTGCCCCCACGAAAAACTTTTTCAGCATACCCTAATTAAAAAAAGGAGTCAAAGACTTGACTCCTTTAGTTATAGGGATGATTTAGCTAAAACTAAACTTCTTGTTTACGAGTGCTAAGATCACCCAATTTTTGGAATAAACCGAATTCCACTTGTTCTTCCAGATCCGGATCGACCCCGGCGAATACGTCGCGGTAGATGGTACGAGAACCGTGCCAGATGTGACCGAAGAAGAATAGTAAAGCAAAGACAGCATGACCGAAAGTAAACCAACCTCTCGGAGAAGTGCGGAATACCCCGTCAGACTTCAGGGTTTCGGTGTCAAACTCGAAAGCTTCACCGAGTTGCGCTCTACGGGCAAATTTCTTCACATCAGCAGGATCGCTGAACACCTGACCATCGAGAGAGCCACCGTAGAAAGAAACGGTAACACCACTTTGTTCGATACTCAGTTTCGATTCCGCACGACGGAAAGGAATATCCGCGCGAACGATACCTTCCGAGTCAGTCAGGACAACGGGGAAGGTTTCAAAGAAGTTAGGCATCCGACGCACGCTGAGGACGCGACCTTCGCCATCTTTGAACACGGGGTGTCCTAACCAAGATTTAGCGATACCGTCACCGCTATCCATGGCACCAGTACGGAATAAACCACCTTTAGCGGGGCTATTACCGACATAATCATAGAAAGCCAGTTTTTCGGGGATTGCTTGGTAAGCTTCGGCGATGGTGGCTCCGTTGGCAATGCTGGCCTCGACGCGACGCTCAATTTCTTCTTGGAAATAGCCCTTATCCCATTGGTAACGGGTCGGGCCAAAGAGTTCGATCGGGGTGGTAGCATTACCGTACCACATGGTTCCGGCCACGACGAAAGCGGCAAAGAAAACAGCGGCGATACTGCTAGAAAGCACCGTTTCGATATTACCCATTCTCAGGGCTTTATAGAGTCTTTCGGGGGGACGAACGGTTAAATGGAATAAACCGGCGATAATCCCAACGATACCCGCAGCAATGTGGTGAGCTACCACACCCCCGGGGTTAAAGGGGTTAAAACCAGCCGGTCCCCATTCGGGAGCTACGGGCTGCACATGACCGGTTAAACCGTAGGCATCGGAAACCCACATCCCGGGACCCCAAAGGCCTGTTTGATGGAAAGCACCGAAACCGAAGCAAAGTAAACCGGATAAGAACAGGTGAATACCGAACATTTTCGGTAAATCGAGGGCTGATTCGCCCGTGCGGGGATCGATGAATAATTCTAAATCCCAGAAAACCCAGTGCCAAACCGCCGCTAGGAATAGCAGACCGGATAAGACGATATGAGCGGCGGCAACGCCTTCAAAAGACCAGAAACCGGGGTCAACACCAGTTTCGCCGGTGACGCTCCAGCCACCCCAAGAACCAGTGACACCTAAACGGGCCATGAAGGGCAGCACGAACATTCCTTGCCGCCACATCGGGTTTAATACGGGGTCACTGGGGTCGAAAATAGCAAGCTCATAGAGGGCCATGGAGCCAGCCCAACCCGCTACCAGTGCGGTGTGCATCAGGTGAACGGAAATTAAACGGCCCGGGTCGTTGAGAACGACTGTGTGTACTCGATACCAAGGTAGTCCCATTGACTACGCTCCTCCTATTGACAATTTAGTGTCCACTTAGACGCTTTTTATATTCAGGGTGAAAATATAAGCCCAACAATCTCGACTGTTAAGTGCAAGAGTTAGCCGACCTACATTATCCCTTGAAAAGTGTATCTATTCTAAAGAAGTGTAACTATTGTTAGAACAGATTTCAAGTCTTTGCGATCGGTCTTCCGCCAGAATATTCCAACCCACATTCCGCACCCTAAAGTGTCACATTGAAAATTTTATCTAAATCGTCAAAACGATTGCCGGCTCTGAATTACAGGCTAATTTGTTTGCCCAGCAGATGCACAATTAGCCCTAAAAATCTGATAGCTCTGATACCA
>NZ_JASJFB010000033.1:0-11848 GCF_030065455.1 Microcystis sp. M53602_WE12
AACCCTTATAGAGAAGGACATTGATGCGATTTTTGTCAATTGTTTTTGCTCTAGAGCGAACTAATCAATTAAGTCTCTTGCCAGATAAGGATTTAGTCGATTTATGCCCCCCTATCGAACCATACCAAGTAACGAAGAACCGGAGTTCGCAAGTTTTGTCTTGCTCTTAACTGGGCGGCAACTTCGGCAATCTCAAGGGAAATAGGTACAGTAATTAGGGTTTGCTGAATAATGGTAAAACCCTTTTAAAATAAGGCTTTTGACCTGTTAAAATCCGATGTTCATGCTGCGAAAATCGGATTGGGACCATCAAAAACCTGGCATTATCCTTATTGTAGTACATCAGTTGGTACAAAAAAGAGAGGGCAACAAAGCCTGAAACTCCCGACGACCGGCTACTGACGACCGGCTACTGACTCCTAACCCCACCAACAAACTTTTTCAGCAAACCCTAATTAAGTTTTCTTGATCAAGAAGAATATCACGATACTGGCAGGCAAGTTCTACATTACCTGAGCGTAATGGATGCACCAAAACTTCCGTCAGCGTCAACGTAGAGGTAACAACTTGAAACTCGCCTCGACTTAGCGCCCCAAAAAAGGCACGCACAAGCCCTAAATATGCCTGATTTTGCTCCATCAGGTAAATGAGTGGTGCGGTATCCAACCCCACAACTTGACCTTGTAGTTGCATCAGCCATTCCATGAGGCACGTTCCTGATTAACGTACTCTTGAGCATCAAGTCCATTCCAGATTTCTTTTCCTAGTCCTTCTAGTTCCATAATGCTATGCTTGGGCTTAACAAGCATAGGGCGACGTACCATTACAGCTAACTCTTTTAATAAGCGAAGTTGCTCGTCTGGGGTGAGATTCTCAACTTGCCGGCGAACATCTTGATAGGTAGTCATGCTCTTTACTCCCTGTGGCTCTTCGTTACTTGGTATGGTTCGATAGGGGGGCATAAATCGACTAAATCCTTATCTGGCAAGAGTTCTATTGATTAGTTTGTTTTAGCTCGAAAACAATTGACAAAAATCGCATCAATGTCCTTCTCTATAAGGGTTTCATCCCTTATAACTCCGTCCATTGCATAGCACAAACCGAAGAACCCTCCCTGTTTCTTCTATTAATCATGTCATATGGCCCACAGATCACGGCTCCAAAAAGTAAGGTAAAATGCCCCCATATTTGTCTATATCCGACCGCACTCCCGTCCGTCCCTGTGCCTAGACGTTTTTAGCTTATTATCATTTACTTTAATCAATGACCATGGTGTGTTCCCCAAAATCGATCGCTGCAGCGGTAGGACTTACATTAGGGAACGCATCCTACTAGATCTGCACTACGTTTTTGGAGTAGTGCCATTCTTTTGCTTGCTCCTCACGAAGACTGCCTTATTTTTTCGCTGAATCTCGAATAAGTCAATAGCCTCGAACAGGCCACTCAACTTTGCATATCCGTAGTTGCGTGGGTCAAAAGATGTCTGATTTGCTATGTGTCCGCCAATCTCTGCCAAATTCGACCAACCATCATCGTCTAGAGTGCTAGAAACCGCGCCCCTCAATAAACTGATTAATTTGGTGTCTTGCTTCAACTCTTTACCAGTTTTCTTAACACTTGCAGAAACTTTGGAAGTCTCCTCAGAATTTACTGCTTGATCAATAGTTTCTAGGTATAAAAATGTTGAACACGCATAAACAAAAGGCAAGGGTGTTTTCTTCTCGCCAAATCCATAGACTTTTAAGCCATTTGTCAAAATTCGCATCACTAAAGGAGTAAAGTCACAATCGCTCGACACGATTGCAAAAGCATCCAACTGTTGTGTATACAGCAAATCCATTGCATCAATAATCATTGCAGCATCAGTAGCATTTTTGCCCTTCGTATAGTCGAACTGTTGGACGGGGCGAATAGCGTATTCGTGCAAACACTCCTCCCAAGCTTTCAGCGCAGGACTTTTCCAGTTTCCGTAAGCCTTACGAATATTGGCAACTCCATACTTTGCAATTTCAGAGATGATCGCCTCAATTTTTGATGCAGGGGCGTTGTCTGCATCAATTAGCAGTGCAATTTTTGATTCTGATTGCAGCATATTGCTCCAGGTGTGCTGATCACTTTAATTTTTGAACTCGAACAGAGACTTTTCAAGTATGCCCCAACCTATAACCTAAGCCATCTAACTATTAATTATACAGAAACTTTCCGAATAACCAGAGTAAGGATATGGGGAAACTTTCGACATATCACCCCGTTTTGTAGATTCCTGACAATCAGCTGAGATACAAAGAACTTTTCAGCGACCATAGCACGAATTATAATTCTTCAGGTAACTGAGCAGACTAACTATAAAGTTGCGATGGCGGAGCAAATTCTTTCTCTACTCTTGTACTTAATTGTCATTCTAACGGCTTTTTGGTTTATTAGCCCCCAAAAAACGCCCCGTAGTCATCCCGCCTATCATCTTGCCTGTTTACTAGAAGATGCTCCTGAAAGCTCTTTAAAGGGTCAATTTTGTCCCCTGGCTACTCCCTTGGCTACCCCGATCGCCTGTACTGTTCCGCAGGTGTGGCGCAGTGTATATAGGCAGTCTCTGGCAAAACCGGATGTTAACTATTGGCAATGGCGCGGTATGCCCGAAAATGAGCAGTTTTGTCGGGAATTAGGGGAATTATTGCGGTTAAATCCGGCTGGAGGTTACGCTAAGGAAATTCTGGAAAGTCTCGCCTTGGGTCAAGATCCTTTTTATCATCTTTACTGGGATCTAAAAGCGATCGCTAATGGTAACTTTAACACTATTGGCACTAATAAACTAGCTGAGGGCAGATTTGCCCAGCGAGATTTGCGAACTCATCAGCAGATGCGGAGGGATTTTCGTCAATGGCATTTACAAGCTTGTGAACAGTTGGGAAAAGAGCGAGTTAAAGCGGTTTATCGGCGGTGTTATGGGTCAGATTGGTCATTAATCGCCCAAATTCTCTATCCTTCGCCCCGTTCCTTGGCCGTGATGATTATAGAGTCCGCTAATCCCGTTTGGTGGCGAGTTTTGGGGATTACTCCTTTTAGCACGACTAGCCGGATTGAGAATAATTATAAAACTCTCTTGTGTTATTGGCATCCCGATCGCAATTCCCATCCCAATGCGACAGAAATCACCGCCCAGCTTAATCGCGCCTACGATTGTTATCAAAGTTTTCAGGAGATGAGTAGTCAAGATAATGCACCTTTGTGGACGAAAATCCGTCGCTGGATTCCTTAGACTTGACTCTAGACCTCCTGCAAAGGTAAGTTATCGAGCCGCTATCCGGTCAAAATATCTAAAAGCCCCGATAAATTCGACATAATCTTAGGTTTTATGGATAGAATAGTTGTCTCTTGCCTTTTTTCTCCTCCTGTATCCTGTCTCCTGTATCCTGTCTCCTTACCTAACGGAAGATTTTTGATTTTTGCAGGAGATATTCTAGTTTTTCCCTTGACTTTTTCCTTAACGAAAGAATGTTAGTCTAGGAACAATTTATGACCACGCTTGCACTCTCAGGGTAATGAATCTAGTGCTTTTAAACAATCGCTACCAAATTGTTAGTATCCTTGCTAGGGGGGGATTTGGGGAAACTTATATCGCTATCGATACGAATATGCCTTCTCAACGGCGCTGTGTGATTAAAAAATTGCAGCCGGCTATTCAAAGTGAGGGGATGCCAGAATGGTTAAAAGAACGTTTTCAGAAAGAAGCAAGCGTTTTAGAGGAATTGGGGGAACAAAATCGCCAAATACCCCGTTTATACGGTTATTTTGCCCAAGATAATCACTTCTATCTGGTGCAGGAGTGGATTGAAGGGGAGACACTAACCCAAAAACAGCAACGACAGGGAAATTTATCCTCCTCAGCAGTGCGGACGATTTTGGAGAATTTACTGCCTGTTCTTGATTTTATTCACAGTCGCCGCATTATTCACCGGGATGTGAAACCCGATAATATTATCTTAAGAAATAGTGATAATTTGCCCGTTTTAATCGATTTTGGGGTAATGAAAGAGGCAGTCGCCACCTTACTCGATCCTACGGGAAAAAGTGCCTATTCGATCGCCCTTGGCACCCCCGGTTATATGGCTTCGGAACAGGCTGCCGGGAGACCGGTCTTTTCTAGTGACCTTTACAGCCTAGGCTTAACGGCGATTTTTTTATTAACGGGAAAAACTCCCCAATATCTAGAAACTGACTCGCGCACGGGGGAAATTCTCTGGCGACAGGAGGCAGAAAATGTTAATCCTAATTTAGCTATGGTAATCGATCGAGCGATCCGTTTTCATCCCCGCGATCGGTTTGCTACTGCCAGGGAAATGTTGGCAGCTTTGGCAGAAATATCCCCCGATTTGTCCACCCAACCGACTATCGCGGTTTCTCCCCATAGTCCCCGATTAAAGTCCTCTACACCCCCAAAACCAACCGTCTCCCCCACTGTGGTTATTCAACCCAATTCTGGGGAAAAAAAGAATCCTTGGCTGTGGATTTTGCTGATTTTTGCGGTGACAATTGGGGCTTTTGCCCTAGGATATCGGGGATTTATGGCTCTTTTACCCAAAAATGAGGAAATTGAACCATTACCAACCCCTGAACCTTCTCCTAGTCCTGAAATCATTCCTCCTCCCTCCCAAGATTTTCCCCCTATCCGACGACCTTCTCGTCAACGGACTCCCATTTATTCCCCGACTCCTACTCCCTCCCCGACTCCTACCCCAGAGGTGATTCCTAGTCCAGAAGTGACTCCAGAATTAACTCCTAGTCCCACCCCAGAAGAAGTAATTCCTATTCCTGTTCCTCTTCCTGAAACAGATCCAAGTCCTCAAGTTTCTCCCCTTCCTTCCCCTTCTCCTTCCCCTTCCCCTGTTCCAGAGGTGATTAATCCCCCGGTTAATGAGGATAAAATTGAACCGATCGCTCCTCCTGTTTTATCACCTTCTCCTCTTCCCACGGTGGAAAATAGTAATTAATCTAAAAATACGGGTTTTTCTTTAAGCTCTAGCACGAAAAATTTGATTAGCAGTGAGGTTTAACTCTGGAAAAATCCCTGAAATAAGACGTTGATCCTGTTTAAATAAATTACCTTGATATTCTCCATCTATTAATTGATAGATAGAAATGGTGGGTTCTTTGGGGCTGCCGATATATCGGGCCGAACCTTTGGCTAAATAATCGATAATCCAATATTCGGCAATTCCTAATTGTTCGTAGTCGTCGAATTTTTTCAGATAATCATCTCGCCAATTGGAACTGACAATTTCAATAATTAATTTAGCTGATGTTGCCAGAGAAATTGAGGAAGCGGTTTCCCAATAGGGATCGTTAACTAGATTTTCTCTGTCTAAGACAATAATATCGGGTAGATAACCTGTATGGGGTCGAAGGGGTTTTACTGCCGCAGTATTAGGGATAAAATAGGGCAATTGCTGCCGATTTATCTCTAAGAATAGGGTTCCAGAAACAAATCCGCCAATTTCTTCGTGTTTTCCGATCGGTCGCATCATGGGCAATAATTTTCCTGCGATTAATTCGTATTGTTGTCCATCATCGGGATATTGATTGATATAGTCATCAAAAGTCAACAATTGGGGGATGGTTTGGGTTGTGGTCATGGCAGTTAGGGGAATAAGAGAGATGATTTTTCTAGATTCTAACTCGATTAACGACGTTGCCACCAAGTCAATCCAGCTAGGGTAAATCCTACTAAAGGCATCACTACCATCGCTATCCAAAAAATAGCGTTAGCTTGCAGGGGATTTAAATTGATTCTTCTATTTTCTGGTTCCTTGGCCCGGATAGATAAGGTGGCTGTTTCACCACTGGCTAACCACTGCACAGAATTTAAAAATATATCTCCGTTTAACTGTTGTTCAAACAGTCCATCGCTGGCAAAGCTGGCATTACCAATCACGATTAATTTACCTTTTTTTCCCGTCAGGGCAACTCCTAGATCAAAGGGGCCGGCTAAATCTTTTTCAGGGTTAAACTGGAGATTCTGATCATTTAAATCACTCTCAGCCCACATTTTATCATTAGTAATCATTAAAGATACGGCTTCAATTCCTTCCACGGGAACGGTGGCGATGGGACGAGCAAAGGGAAAGATAGAAATACCGTTAGCAAAATCGCGAGTAATGGGATGATTACCGTAATTGGTAATAATGGGACTAGCCGGACCTAAACCGATAATTTCCCCGGCACCGGAAGCATCAATAATAATCCGATTATCCAGTTTCACACCCCAAGGGGTTAATAAGGGTTCTAATCCGGTTTCGGTTTGGGGGTCAATCATTAATAAAATTTTGCCCCCTTGCTCAAGATAGTTTTTTAAAGCGGTGACTTCCTGGGGAAATATTTTTCTTTTGGGACTGGCAATAATAATGACATCGGCATTATTGGGAATGGTGGAACGTTCCACTAGATTAAGTGGTTCTACTTGATAACCTTTTGCTTCTAAACTATTGACTGCTTGTCCTAAACCCCCTTGAGGTTCTTTGATGGCATTTTCTCCATGACCTTGCAGAAAGTAAGCGGTTAAAGTGCGATCGGTTTTAGCGGTTTCGATGGCGTTACTCAGTTTCGCTTCGGTGAGACTTTCCTCTTCACTAATAGTTTTTAGAGGTTGTTTTTTGTCACCATACTGTAGATAGACTCTAGACAGATTATCATCAGCTAGTTTTTTAAATTCTTGGACAATATTGGGTTTTTTCTCTGGGTTAACTATCTCGTACTGAAATTGGGGATTTTTGCGTTGATAATTGGCTAAAAGTTCCTCTTCGTTGCCACTGATTCCCCGGGTTGAAAAAATCCAGACTTTGACGGGTTTTGACAGATTGGTTAATAGTCTTTCGGTTTGGGGGGATAAACTAAAGATTTGGTTTTCGGTTAAATCAACTCGATAGGGATAACGGAGGGCGAGAAAGTTAATTAAACCAATAACGCTGAGGACAATAATAGTAGTAATGAGGGTTTGAGTGCCGGTGCGGGTACTTCTTTTTTGCCAAAAGTCTTTGGAAGTGATTACTAATAACAACAGCCACCCTAGAAACAAAATAGCTCCGGCAATTAATAACCCCAGAGAGAGGGATGACCATTGACCGGAGATTAACCCCACGGTTAAGCCGGCACTACCCAGAAATAGGGCGGGTATATAGAGAAATTTACCGTATTTTTGCCAGGATCTCATAGTTAGTTTCTTTGATAACGGTCCGCTTCGATCGCTTGAGTAGTTAGGAAGATTCCCAGCAGAATATAACTGAGGAGGATGACTAAACTACTACTGTCAAAAATTCCCCGCACGAAATTGTTAAAGGGTTGATACCAAGATAGATGGGATAGTAATTCTTTCAGGAAAAATCCGATCTGTTCTCCCACTTCTCCTCCGATGCGATCTCGAAAGAAGGTTTCGGCATTGTTAGCAATTACATCCAGTATCCAGATAAATAAGATGGTGATAAAGGTGATGATGTAAGCAAGGATAGAACTATTGGTGAGGGAAGATATAAACATCCCGATGGCTAGGATGGCCGCTGCCAGTAAAATTAATCCTAGATGAGCTAGTAAAATACTGGCTATATTTACTGGGGGAACTGCGGTACTAAAAACCACTATTTCGTAAATCCAGAGGGGGGTAATCATCACGGTAAAAAAGGCTAACACTCCCAATAATTTACCGATGGCTATACTCCAATTAGTCAGGGGAGAAGTGGCTAAAAGTTCTAGGGTTCCCTGTTTTTTTTCCTCTGCGTATAATCCCATAGACAGGGCTGGCAAAATTACCAACAATAAAGAGGATAAAATAATGCCGATGAAAGTGGTCATAAATTCAGACACCGTATCTCTGGCTACCAGAAATCCCGATTGTTCTTGGATACCAATATCGAGAATAATGCCGTAGAGAAGGGAGTTAAAGAAAAATCCTGCTACTAACCAAAATATCCCCATAATGATATAGGCATTGGCGGCGGTAAAATAGCTTTGAAATTCCTTGCGAAAAATCGCCCAGATATTATTGATCATGTCTCTCCTCTTGCTGGTTACTTTCCCCGCTGCCGATTACTTCCAGAAAGATGTCTTCTAGGGTTTTACGCGTGCGACGCATTTCTAATAGGTTATAACCATTGTTGACAACTATTCTAGCAAGTTCTGCCCCTAGGTTTGTCCCCGCTTGACCAACAATTTTGAGCAGATTATCGCCGACTTTTGCCCCTTGCTCGACTTGCGGCATTTGTTGAAGGATTTCTAACAGGGAATCCCTATCACCTTCGATCTCAATTTCATAACTGGAACCAGCAGGGGTAGCGGTAGTAATATTATTGGCTACGATGCGACCCCGATTAATAATTGTCGCTCGATCGCAGGTAATACTCACTTCTGGTAAAATATGAGTGGAGAGAATAATTGTATGTTCTCCCGCTAAACTTTTAATTAGATTTCTCACCTCGATAATCTGTTTCGGATCCAATCCTACTGTCGGTTCATCTAAAATAATTACCGGTGGATCGTGTACAATCGCTTGGGCAATTCCCACACGCTGTTTATAACCTTTGGATAACTTGCGGATAATAACTTTTCTTTTTTCTAGTAACTGACATTTACCTAAAACTAAATCTACCCGCGCTTTTCTATCCCCCGATGAGATGCCTTTAATCCGCGCCACAAAATCAAGAAAACTTTCCACGGTCATCTCTGGATACAAGGGGGGATTTTCAGGAAGATAACCAATGCGACGACGCACTTCTAAGGATTGTTGATGCACATCGTATCCTGCTATCCTTGCTGTTCCCGTCGTGGCGGGAATATAACCGGATAAAATCCTCATGGTCGTGGTTTTTCCCGCTCCATTTGGTCCTAAAAAACCGAGAATTTCTCCTTTTTCTACGGTAAAATCCACGTCACTGATTGCCGCGGTAGAACCATAAATTTTACTCAGATGTTCGACTTCAATCATAAGCTTTATCAGTTGGTAAAGAGGAGGCAGGAGACAGGAGACAGGAGCGGGGAGAATATAATAGACCTCGACCTCATATTATCTCAAGACCAAAAGTCTTTCTAGTTAAGGAATCTACCCGAATAAAAATTATTTTAATTGCCTCAGATTTTTTCAGTGAAATTGAATTAGCAACGATATACATTCCAGTTCTCGAACTATTTAGTTAGTACATAAACTAAAGGCAAGCTGTGACTGGGTTATAATTTTTGGAGATGTCTAATAAATAAAAGTAATGCCCTCATTACTGATAACTGATTTTTCCTAGACTATGATCCCGATTAATTTCTACCACTAGATGCGCTTGTTTGAGCAGGGGTGGCAGAAATAATTGCGGATGTAAACTTTTCCAAAAATACTTGACAAATTCCTCGATTTCTGATGGGGTCATACCTCCTTTTGTTTCGGCTGCCTGTCGCCATTGTAAACTGTAACGGTAGTCAAGGGGATAAAGAATCAGTAAGCGATCGATTTTTGACCAGAGGGGTAGATATTCTCGCAATCTTTGATTATTATCCCTGGCCAATTGTCGGTCTTCTTCGCTATTAATCGGATCGGGGGCATGATCAAAGACTGTTTCTTCTATTGGATTCATGCCCACAAACCAACCCTCGAAAAAAAGAATATCAACTCGTTCCACTTGTTCCGCTGCAATTCTATCTCCTTGTCCTTGATGCAGGGACTTGTCAAACCGCGGGATTAAAATCGGACTTTTTTGCTGACAAACCTGTTCTAAAACTTTAATTCCTAATGCTATATCATGAGTACCCGGTGGACCACGCCAGCGCAATCTTTCATCCTTTTGACGCAATTTTATTCGCTCATTATAGGTCTTATAAATATCATCTAAAGAGAGATTATTTACTTTTAAATCAAAATAGGCTAAAATAATCGACATTATGGATGTTAAGGTGGTCTTTCCCGTGCCTTGAGGGGCCAAAATGCCTTGAATCAACGGTTTTGCGTGGCTGCGTAGCTGTAGCGCCCAGGGAATCCAGAAGCGCCAACAGCTGATCAAAATCTGATTTGGCTGATTTATCCCTAACTCCTGACATTTTTGCCAGACTCGCGGCCAGAGAATCATTAGTAGTTCCGCCCTTTCCTGTAGGATGAGAGGGTTAGTCTGCTGAAAACTTAAGGATTCGATCTCTAGTAAATCTTCTAGATCCGCCTGACTTAAGGGATTTTCGTCGATTAATCCCCGTAAAATCGTCAAAATCTTCATAGCTGTTATATCAGAATTAGCAAAAAACTGTCCCGATGATTCAGGAGTAATTCTCTGGGGTTAGCCACCAATACCAGCAGATTAATCCCGCTCAAGATTTTTTTTGAGAGTGTTTTTTAGGGTTATTTGCCCAAAAATGAAGGGTTCGCAGGCAGGCATGGATTCCCATTATATATATGAGTATATGTCAAGTCCCGTTTTCAGTCAAGGGGTTTGGCCAAAAATCTCTAGCTTTGTCTCCAGTTTCCCAATCGGTTAGACTAAGAATTATTAACATTACTTAACAAAACAGCCGATGAATACAGCTGCCCTGACGATAAAGCAAAATTGGCAATGGCAAGGACATTCGATACACTATGTGCAAGCGGGTACTAGAGTTGCGGGAAAACCCCCTTTACTATTAGTCCACGGTTTTGGCGCTTCCACCGACCATTGGCGAAAAAATGTGCAAGGTTTAGCCTCAGAATGGGAGGTATGGGCGATCGATCTGTTAGGATTCGGTAGATCAGCTAAACCGGATATTGTCTATAGTGGCAGTCTTTGGCAGCAACAATTAAACGATTTTATCAAGGAAGTTGTGGGCCAACCGACGGTTTTAGCCGGTAATTCTCTGGGGGGTTACGCTTCTCTCTGTGTGGCTGCTAATCATTCCGAGAATGTTCGGGGATTAATTCTCCTCAATAGTGCCGGTCCCTTTAGCGAGACAGAAAGCAATCGTCAGCCTAATTTAGCACAAAAATTACTGCGATCGATCTTGCTGCAACCTTGGGCCAGTTATCTCTTATTTCTCTATACCCGTCAACCCAAAACTATCCGCAAAACCCTAGAGAAAGTATATCTCGATCGCAGTGCCATTACCGAGCAGTTAATAGAAGATATCCGTCGTCCTTCCCTGGATGCGGGAGCAGCCAAAGTTTTTGCTTCTGTGTTTAAATCTCCCCGGGGGGAAAATGTGGATATTCTCCTGCAAAAGTTAAGTTGTCCCCTGTTGATGTTATGGGGTGAAGGGGACCCTTGGATGAATACTAGGGAACGCGGGGCCAAATTCCGTCAATACTATCCTTCTCTGACAGAATATTATCTAACTGCCGGTCATTGTCCCCACGATGAAATTCCCACAGAGGTTAACCGGTTGATTAGTGATTGGATGAAAAGCTTATAGGTAGTTAGGGACTGGTTATCAGGTTTTTATTTTTTTGACGCTCAAGTAGTCGTGCAAAATTAATTTCCTAGTCGAGACAGGATACAGGATACAGGATACAGGATACAGGAGACGGGATACAGCTATTAGGGATCGGATTTGAGTTTTCAGTTCTCTGTTTGCTCACCACCGCAGAAGCCTGACGGAGTAGTGGCTTAGATGTGTAATTAATTGTGCTTAGATACTTATCTAACCTGAAAAAAGAGGGTTCGCAGGCAGGCACCGATTCCCATTCTATATATAAGTATCTGTCAAGTGCGGGGATTTGTCAAGGATTTTTTTGAAAAAATCTGCCGGAATTTCAGGGGAGAAAATCGGAATCGAGGATTTGTTCGGGACTATAGGGGCAGCTTTCGGCAAAGATAGCGGCCGGTAATTGGCTTTTTTGTCGGACTCGCTTCACTGCTTTGGGGTA
>NZ_JASJFB010000170.1:0-5253 GCF_030065455.1 Microcystis sp. M53602_WE12
CAGACGTTTTTGACGTTCTGCTAAAATTGTCTGTAAATTCGGTCTTCCGGTTAAGGTTAATCGCCAAGAAGCCCAAATTTCATAGATAATATCCACTAGAAACCCAATAACCGGCCATTTGGTAGCGGCATAAATCCAACCAATGTCTAAAATGTCATAGACTTGGCGAAACACTTCCACATTTTGGAGAATAGTACCATCAGCTAGTACGGCGTGGATTCGCCCCATGGCTGCCGCGAAGGAAATACCGCCATTTTCCTCTGGATTATAGTTTTCGGCGGCAATATCGACAAAAGCAACTAATCCTCTCCCAGCATCCCGTTTTTGCAGAAAATTGACCTCGCGCAAGCAGAGGGGACATTCTCCATCGTAGAGAAGTTTAATTTTCCAAGAGGGCGATCGAGTAGAATTTTCTAAGGTATCAGCAGATGGAGTCGGTAAAGATGACATGATCTTCTAGGGATTTTCTTTTCGGTGGTCGGTAATTAGTGAGGGGTTGAGAAGTGGCGAGTGAGTGGAACGAACCACAGAGACACAAAGGACACAAAGATCGATCCTACATTAAGTTAAACTTATCACACAAAAAATAAGAGAGCCAATTGGGGTGTGGGGAGAATAAATAAAAGCAATCTCCTGAATACTGGCTCGGAGAATACTGTCCTGATGATTATTTTATGGCAATTCATCAGATTGGATGGTATCACTCTCTATTGGTTCTCGATCGTTGCGTTTTGAGAAACCCCAAGCAAAGAGGATAGCAATTAAACTAATCATAATCCATTCCGGCGGCACAAAATCGGGACTAATCACCCGCAACAGCAATCTTAAACCCACCAAACCGACGGTGACAAAACCAGCATCTTCTAGGTGGGTGTATTCTTCCAACCAGCGAATAAATAAACCCGCCATAAAGCGCAGGGTAACTACTCCGATCGTACCACCAAGCAGGATCAACCAAGTATCATCGGCCACGGCGATGGAGGTGGTGACACTATCGAGGGAAAAAGCTAAATCGGTAACGGCAATTAGGGGGATAGCTTGCCAGAGAGATTGAAACTTGAGACTATGATGGGTGTGGTCTTTGTCTTCCGGGGAGGCAAAGTAATTAAAGACTAACCAGAGCAAATATACTGCTCCCAAAAGTTCAAACTGCCAGTATTTAACCACCCAGGTGGCGGTAAGAATCAAGACCATACGGAGAATATAGGCGAAAACTAAGCCAATATTCAAGGCCTGACGTTGACGCTGATGATCTCCTAATCCCTGTGCTATGGAAGCGAGAGCAATGGCGTTATCTGCTGATAATACCGCTTCTAGGGCAATGAGAACCAACAGAATTAACGGGGTTTTTAGACTAAGGGTTAGAGATGAATCAAGGAGCGAGTCTAACATTGAGGCCGCAGGTAAAAATAAATGTAATCATGGCAATACTTCAGCTTAACGCTTTTACAACTTTCTTTTCTAGGGGAGATAACCGTCATCGGGGTGGGGAGATATGAAGTCTTGTAACGAAATGATGCAGAGGACCCCGATGATGTCGGAAAGTATTGGATGAATATCTTTATGAGGAGATAATCAGCAATGCTTTCTGATACTCAAGTTTTAGTCGCTCTGGTAATTGCTTTAATCCCCGGGATTTTGGCTTTTCGTCTAGCGACGGAACTTTATAAGTAAAATCGCTTTCAATAAACCCTGATCCCGTCTGACCTAGCTATAGGGGAGACCGATTGGGGTTTTTTCGGTTGTCGGTTATCAGTTACCAGTTATCAGTGATTGGGAGTAACTTGAAAGTAATTAGCCACTTTTCTCACCGATTTTACTTATACTCATAAATCTATGACCGCAGGAACACGAAACCAAACCGACAAAAAAAACCGAAAAAAGCCAAAAAGCGGCAATAAATCCCAAAACTGGCAAGTTATCGAGATCTGGCTCCGAATTATTGCCTATAGCGCCATTTCCGTCACGGCAGTTTTTGCGATCGCTCGTTTGCTACCTTACCAACAGATCCAACAGGCAAAACTGGAAGAAGTGCGTTTGGCAGCCCAAGAAAAGGAGGAACGCGTCAATCAATTGCGCGGTCAATTTACTCGCAGCTTCGATCCTAGTCAAGCGCGGCAAGTGATGGGGGAACAAAGTCCCCGACGGGATCCTAATCAAAGACGCATTTTTTGGGTTTCTCAGTAGAATTGAGCGAGATAAATTCGTTTTTGAGCAGATTATTGGGGTATTTTGCCGATGCTGGTTGTTCACAACGAAAAAATTCTCGATTTCATTAAATACCGCTACTCTCTGGGGGATCTTCAGAGATTATCCGCGTTTTTGTCGGAAAATGATGTCTTGAGATTTCCCCAGCTAGAAAATGGCTTATTTCCAGCAGCATTAGTCAGTAATGAGACAGAATACACCGGATATGCCAATGTTTGGCTGAGGGATAACGTTTATCTGGCCTATTCTCACTATATTATCGGACAGACAGCGATCGCTGTCAAGAATATTCAGACTTTGATGAACTATTTTCAAAAGTTCCAAAGGCGTTTTATTAATATTATCCAAGGTCGAGTTAATCCTGAAAAGATCAGGGAACGTCCTCATATTCGTTTTGAGGGACGTACACTGACGGAAATTGACCAAGTTTGGCAACACGCACAAAATGATGCCCTTGGCTATTTTCTCTGGTTTTATTGTCGTTTAGCACGGGAAAAATATGTTGAGCTTTCCCCCCATTGTCTAGAAACAATTGCCCTATTCCCCTTATATTTTCAAGCAATTAGTTATTGGCAGGATGAGGATAGCGGTCACTGGGAAGAAACCCGTAAAATAGAAGCATCTAGCATCGGGGTTGTGGTAGCGGGATTACGGGAATTAAAAAGGTTATTAATCGAGACAGAGATAAATCTCACGGCTGAAAATCGCAGGATTACACCGGCATTTTTAGCGGACTTAATTGAGATAGGAGAACAAGCTTTATACCGTATTTTACCGGCCGAGTGTCTTCTACCAGTACCGCAAGCGAGAAGTTATGATGCAGCCCTACTTTTTTTGATTTATCCCTTACAAGTGGTGGAGACAAATATCGCCGATCAAATTCTTAATAATGTTATCGTTCACCTTCAGGGAGATTACGGTATTCGTCGCTATTTAGGTGATTCTTTTTGGTGTCGAGACTATCGCTTAATTCCCCCAGAAATCCGCACCACGGTATCGACGGAAAGGGAAAATTGGTTACAGGAACAAGGGAGAGGATTAAACCTAGGCGAAGAAGCACAATGGTGTATTTTTGATCCGATTATTTCTGCCATTTTTGCCCTTAAATTCCAGAGTACAGGTCAGGAGAAATACCTCAACCTACAAACCCATTACTTCAATCGTTCTCTCGGACAAATTACGGGAAAAGATTCCCCCCTGGGTGAGTTTAAATGTCCCGAATTATACTATCTAGAACAGGGAAAATATATTCCTAATGATGCCACTCCTCTCCTTTGGACACAGGCTAATTTACAAATCGCCTTGGAACTAATTAAGAAAAGTTTAAGCCAATAGTGTAATTCTAAATAGCTGGTTATAATTCAATTAAAAATGGATTTTAGGTTTGATCCCCCCTGCCCCCCTTGATAAGGGGGGTGCCGATAGGCGGGGGGATCTACCCTTGATAAGGTGGGTGTCTGATAATTTTTAACGCCTACCTACTTATTTGACCAGATAAAATTACAACTATATATAAATCCAGGAGTTAAAAAATGCCTAAGAACAACAATCAACCCGATATCAATAAAGCGATCGATGTGTGTATGGAGGAGTATAAAACCCTGAGAACGGAAATTTTACAAACCATACAAAATCGCACTAATGTTATTGTCTTCGGGGGGGGTCTAGTTTTGACTTTACTGGGAATTGGGATCAGTCCCATCGCTAATCTTCCCATCATGAAAGAGACAACAACTATTACTACTACAAAACCCACAGATACAACTACAATAGAAACGACAAAAGGAGAAAAAAAAACGACAAAAGGAGAAACAACACAAACGACAATATCTCATCCAAAAGGGGATAGTAGTCACGAAATTAAACAAAAAAATTCAAAGCCAACTCCAAAAGGGGATAGTAGTCACAAAATTAAACCAAAAAATTCAAAGCCAACTTCCTCGACGTCAGTTATTAAAGAAAAAGACACAGTAACAGCAACAGAAACAATATCTCCACAAAAATATGATATTCCAATTGAACGGCGAATTCCTTCAGCAATTATTCTGGGAATAATGGTTCCCGCCTCTTGTGGATTGATCATCTTTCTTGTCAATGCAAGTAATCATCAGGTCGTTAGAATTGGTAGATATATTGCCACTAATATTGAGCCTAAAATTAATGATTTATACTTTAATAATTTACCCGTTGCTCAGAAGCCAATTGTTTGGGAAACCTATATGCAAACTTTACGATTTGGACCAGAAGAGGGTACTTGGATTAAAAGGGTTTTTGGTACTATCCAACTCTTGGGATTAGCGGGTGCTGTTTTTGCAGTATCAGACATAATAATTCTTTACCCATTAGAATCGATAAGTGCTATTCTTAGTCCCATGGTAGGAAACTTAATTGGTGCATATATTATCACTGTGATTATTTTAATTGTTGTAATATCGGTGTTACTATTAATACCAGCAATTAGAAAGATAATTAGAAAGATAATTAGAAAGATAATTTTACCTATGTACTTCTCAATACTTACTGAAGAAGGTAGTATTGCCGAGTTAAGAGACGGTGAAGGAAGTTTAAAAAAAATCTGGTACAAAGGAATTGACAAACAAAATGAAGATGTGAAAAGTACACGAATATTTTGGATAAAACCTATAAGATATTTTATTCCTCTGTATCAGATAGTAGGAGAAATGATTGATGATGATGATAGAGATAATGCTATTATTCAGATAGAAAATGGCTCGTTAAAATCGAGACTGCAAACTTTAGATGAATTTCGCCTAGCTAATCAAGTACAGAATACTAAAGTTTTGATGCAAGCACAAGGAGCAAATAAACAAGACCTTTTAAATGAACTTATCAATAATTTATTTGAACATATTCAAAATCAAGAAGTGAAATCTACACGAATGTATCAAATAGTAGAATCAATGATTGATGATAGAGATAATGCTATTATTCAGATAGAAAATGGCTCGTTAAAATCGAGACTGCAAACTTTAGATGAATTTCGCCTAGCTAATCAAGTACAGAATACTAAAGTTTTGATGCAAG
>NZ_JASJFB010000387.1:0-7436 GCF_030065455.1 Microcystis sp. M53602_WE12
AACCCTTATATAGAAAGGCATTTGGCGATTTTTGTCAATTATTTTTGCTCTAGAGCGAACTAATCAATTAAGTCTCTTGCCAGATAAGGATTTAGTCGATTTATGCCCCCCTATCGAACCATACTAAGTAACGAAGAACCTTTCTAGTCAATAATTAGGGCTATTTTCCCCGTCACCGAACCAGTTTCTAGCAGTTGATGGGCGCTGATAGCTGCCGCTAAAGGGAAGGTTTGGGAGAGATGAATAGTTAACTTTTTCTCGTCAATTAAACGCGCCCCTTGTCTGAGAATTTCTGTTTGATATTTTTGCGCTTCTGGCAGTCCCATCAAAGCTGGGGTTAACATTAATTCTAAACTAATCCGCAAATTGCGATCGCGCGCTTCCTTCCAGCTGCCCGTAGGTTCCAAAATCGTCACCATATCGCCGTACACTCGCACCGCTCGGCAAGTTTGGCCAAAAGTTTCCCCTCCCACCGTATCAAAAGCGACATCTACTCCTTTCCCTGCGGTTTGTTGAAGTATCGCCGAGACAAAATCGGTTTGTTTGTATAAAATCGGGTAATCTGCCCCTAATTGCCGCACTAAACGCTCTTTATCGCTATTTCCCACCGTCGTATAAACTTTAGCTCCCCTCAGTTTCGCCAATTGAATCGCGACATGACCAACACCCCCGGCCCCGCCATGGATAAGTACGCTTTGTCCCGACTGAAGACGGGCGCGATCGTAGAGTGCTTCCCAAGCGGTGATTAAAACTAAAGGTACAGCGGCCGCCTCGGCAAAAGAAAGAGATTTCGGCTTGTGGGCCAGATAATCCGCCTCGATCAGGGCATATTCAGCATAATTTCCCGTGCCGGCCTTGCCCAGTCCGCCGTTACAAAAATACACTTCATCCCCGGGGCGAAAATCTTGCACCGCCGCCCCAACGGCCTCGACAATTCCCGCCCCGTCACAGCCCAAAATGGCCGGCATTTGCTCGGGGTAAAAAGTGCCGCGTTTACGAATTTTTGTATCAATAGGGTTGACACCAGCGGCTTTTAATGCTACTAAAACCTGATGCGGTTGACTAATTTTCGGGGTGGGGACTTCCTGAAGCTGTAGGACATCCACGGCGGTCATGAGGATAGCTTTCATTCTGTCTATTCGGGATTAACCCACATTAATGTCTGACCGAATTCTACCGGTTCACCGTTAGCGACGGCGATTTCGACGATTTGCCCGGCCACCTCCGCTTCGATTTCATTCATCAACTTCATCGCTTCGATGATACAGACCGTTTGTCCGACACGGATCCGATCGTTTTTTTCCACGAAAGAGGGTTCATCGGGAGCAGCAGCGCGATAAAAAGTGCCGACCATGGGAGAGGTAATCGCCAGCCATTTTTTATCCATAGCGGCGGCCACGGGTTCGGCAGTGGGGGTTTCTGGGACCGGGGTGGGACCTGCGGCTACCACTGGAGCGGCGACCGGGGCCGTCACCACCGGCAAGGGAGCGGGGAGAGGCCCAAGGGCAGTATTAACGGTTCCTTTGCGGATATTTAGCTCTAAATCTGCACTTTTCAGGCTAAATTCACTGATATCCGTTGCTGCCAATGTTTTGATCAGTTCTCGAATTTCGTTGTAATCAATAGTCACCGCTCTGAAATCCCCTCGCAAATAAAAAGCAACAAATCCAAATTCGCACCCACCAAACTATCGATTTTTCCCATCTAGCGGCTAAGTTTTGGGAAACAGGCTCAGAAACACTGGCTTTAGTCCTAAACCCGTCCCTAAGCCCTCATTTCTGGGCTTCTCATCACAATTATTCCCGTCCCAGATAGGAACCATCCCGAGTGTCCACTTTGATCCTTTCACCGATAGAAATAAACAGGGGAACCATCACCTGCGCTCCCGTTTCTACGATCGCCGGTTTCGTGCCACCGGTGGCCGTATCTCCCTTGACTCCTGGATCCGTATCGGTGATTTCCAAGATTACCGAAGTGGGCAATTCTATGTCTAACACTTGATCATTCCAAAAGAGAATATTGACTTCCATTCCTTCTTTCAGATACTTGGCTCGATCGCCCATTTGTACCGGGGTGAGAGTTGCTTCCTCAAAAGTCTCCATGTCCATGAAGACAAACTGATCGCCTTCTTTGTAGGTGTGCTGCATGGTACGCTTTTCGATCGTGGCCGAGGGTAAGGTTTCCCCCGCCCGGAACGTCCGTTCTACCACGTTGCCGGTCTGAACATTTTTTAACTTGGTTCGCACAAAGGCCGATCCCTTACCCGGTTTGACGTGCAGGAATTCCACCACCCGCCAGACAGAGCCATCTATCTCGATGGTCGTACCGCTCCGAAAGTCGTTACTCGAAATCATGAAATGCTGTTTAGGCCAAGAAAGATCAACATTCCATTTTACATACTTCCTGTACCCGAAAAAACTTTTTTCCCGTCCGTACAGGTAAGGGGGAGGTGGGAGGTGGGGCAAGCAAGGGACAAAAGCTAATCACTTAAGTACCTAATAGCATTTTTCACCCTGAAACCTCGATTTTTAGTACAATATTACTGCAATATTGAAAGCAGTGAACGAGTAAACAGCGATGATCACCGGCGAATTAAAATCCCAAATAGATAGGGTCTGCTGAAAAAGTTTTTCGTGGGGGCAGGGTGTGGGGTGTGGGGTGTGGGGTTTTACCGATTTTGAGGTAGTCAGTTACCTAATTTTCAGGGAAAAAGTCCAGGAATTTTACCCCCGATCCCTCCAATGGTCGGCACTTTTTGAGGAAAAAAAGTCTAAAAGCCTTATCCAACAAGGTTTTTAGATTTATTCAGCAGCCCCTAATTATCCTAGACGTTGATTCTGTTTTCGATTCTTATCCCCCGGAAAAAATATGGTAAAAATGTCGTTTATTTTCTTTTTGTCACCGTTGACAAAATTTCTAAAACCTCAAGGATAAAACTGATAATTGAGATTAATAATTATGGGAAAAAATTACTCTTATCTTGTTAAAACTTACTCTATTTATGCTCAGTAAATATCGTGAGCAAATTCCCGAATCAAAGGGGAAGTGAGAGGAATTTTTATCCTTGGTACTAAAATTAACAATAGGCAGTTTAAATGCAGTACAGCTTATTAACAACTCTAATTAATCTTTTATTAATATATAGCGTTTCCTGTTCGCACTAGGTACATTATCGATGTTGAAAAGCTTAATTAGCAAAGGTTTAAGTGTGCCACACAGGTGTGAGAACCGCTATAACTTCGGTTGACGGAATTGATAAACATCAGCGATCGCCTGTACCCAACCATTAGCAACGGATTCTAATAATCGATCGCCTTTTTCTTTACTTGCATTAGTAGCATCTCCCATCACTCCACTTTTAGTTAATTCCTTAGTTAACCAAGCAAAGGGTAATTTTCCCTCCATAGTTAACAAACTATTTTCTGGCAAACCTTGGGGATATTCTCGGACGGCCCGCTCAATTTTTACCTGTTCTGGCAGTAATGATAACATAATGCTAGTTTCCACATCTCCTGCATGAATACCGTATTCTAATTCATATTCCGAGAATAATTCAGCCGCATTGTGGGGAACTCGCCAAGTGAAAAAAGGAAATACTAAAAAATCGGGATATTGTTGATGAATATCCCTAGCAGCAATTTCCATAACTTGCGGTTGCCCGCCGTGGGAGTTCATTAATACTAACTTGCGAAAACCCGAACGATAGAGACTTTCAGCTATCTCTTGAATGAGGGTTAATAAGGTGGCTGCCGAGAGGGTAATCGTGCCTGGAAAAGACCAATGTTCGTTAGATTTTCCGTAGTAGAGACAGGGTAAAGCGAAAGCGGCGATGTTTGTATCTAATTTCTCGAAAGCTTTGCCTAAAACCCCTAAACTAATGGCAGCATCGACGGCAATAGGTAGATGGGGTCCGTGTTGTTCGATCGCACCGATGGGTTGAATAATTACCACATTTTCCTTATCTGGCATTGAATCTATATCTGTCCAAGTAAGATAGGGAAAATAACGATGTGGGGGAATAAAACCGTGCATCATAATTTTATTGGGGGTGAGGGATTATGCTTGGGGGGAAAAATTACTGTTTATATTGTAATTTTATCACTAATTCTTGGCAAGGTGGCCAATCGTCAACTATCGAGACTATGGAGAGCATCAAGAATACCTATAGGGCCAGACGAGGAAAAAGAAAGAGTCGAAGCGGAGCGAAAAATAAGCGTGGCGCGATTCCGGAGCGTGGCAGCATTGGCCAAGAACAAAACCGCATCGGAAATCAACCCTTGTCACCGAAAAACTTTTCCAAGAGATTCCCCCTGACAAAAGAAAAACCGACCTTTGTGACAAGGCCAAAGAATTTTGTGGACATCAAGAGTTGAGTCAGAAACTAGGAGCAGATTTTTATTTTGCTAATCCTTATCATTTTTGGGAAAGAGGATTAAACCCAGGGTAAGAGTATCTTAAATCCTTGACAAAATGAACTTTATGTGGTTTTCTTCCCCATACCCCACACCCCAACAAACTTTTTGCCGCAAACCCTATGTAACCCTAAAGTTTTATTTACCTTCTCCTACTACAGATTGATAAAATCTTTCTAGACTTTCTACAGAGGTTCGATCGTTAAATACTGTATCGATATTCATTTTAGTATAATCTTTGATTGTTTGTCGCCATTGATTATCTAAACCTAAACGGATAGCAATTTCAATATAGTGATTTTTATCCGTAGCAATTGTCTCGGTTATGCCTAATTTTTTCAAGATAGCATAGGAATGTCTTCCCCGCATAAATTCCCCCGGACAGGTAACAACTGGAAGCTGACAGGCAATTGCTTCTAAGGTGGTATTTCCCCCCGACCAACTTAAGTTATCTAAATAGATGTCTGCTAATAAGTTAAGCTGAAAATAATCATTTTGTTCTAATTGTGGCATCATTACCCCGTAATCTTGCCAATTGAGTCCATACTTATTAAAAGCTTGACTTAATCTCGACTGAAAGCAATGGGTCACAAATTCGCTACGATGACAGATAAAAATAAATTGGCTGTTGGGAACTTGTTGGGCAATTCTAGGGAAAATATCGTCATTTTCTGGCAGATATTTAAATAAACTCTGACAGTTTAAATAGATGATTTTATCCTCGTTTAATCCCATCTCTAAACGAGTTTTTCTCTGGGGAGGAAGGGAAGGTTTGGCATAGGCAATACCTAAATTGGATAAGCGAATTAATTTTTCACTGTAGTGATTATCTCCCTGCGCGGGTTCCATTAATTCACTGGAGATAAAATAATCAATGGTTGGTAATCCTGAGGTGATGGGATGACCCCAAGTTACACATTGTACTGGAGCTAAACGCAATCCTGCTAGTTGGGTAGTGCGAGCATCCATACCAATATCTAAATAAACTAGAATATGTAACTGATTATCTAAAATATGTTGAGCAATTCTTTCTATATTTACCAGATTATCAAACTGATAAAAATATTCACTTTGCTCTTGATATTGTTTGGTAAAATTATCGCAGGTGTTATTAATATCTATTCCATAACAGTAAATTTCAAATTGCTCTCGATTTCGCCACTGCAACCATCCTTGAAACAGTTTCGCTACCGTGTGATGACGCAAGTGAGCAGAAATATAGCCAAGGCGAATTTTTCCCGTCGGTATGGTTAGGTTTTTCACCCAATTAGGAAAGTTGGCTGAGGTAATTTTATAAACTAATTCTCCATATTTTTTTTGTAGTTCTAAATCATTTTTAGCTTGATATTGAAGATAAAAGTTAGTTCTTAATCCAATACTTTTCCAAGCATCCTGCTGTTGATTAGTAGTGGTTAAATCAAGATTAGACAAGATATTATCTAACTGTTTCTCGTAGTTTGATCGATATAGCATAATATCTGCTTGAGTTGTGTAAACTATCGGCATTAACCGCATTAATTCTAACTTCAGGGATAGGTGATCGGGAAGATACTCTAAAGCTGATTTAGTTGCTTGAATTGCCACCTCGATCGGATAATTATTTTGTAGTAACCAAATTAGGCGCAAATGTAAATCAATATTTTCTGGATGATAGTTAATGCCTTTTTTATACACTTCTAAAGCTTGTTTTTCTCCTTTAACAATGAGATAGCAATGGGCGCAATTTAAATAAAAATTGCTGTCCTCTATTTTAATTGCTAATAATTTTTGATAATAGTTTAATGCTAATTGATAGATTTTTCTTTGATAAAAATAATCACCAGAATAAAGATCCGCTCTTTTTTGGTCAGCTTGCAGAATTTCCCAAAGGGAGAGATTTTGACTAATTTCTCCTCTATCTCCTGCCAGTTGTTGAGCCATTTTATAAGCATTTTTTGCCTCTGTCCAAGCTTGTTTAACTAAATAGACATTGCCTAAATTGATATAAAAAGGATAAAAATCACCCTGTTTATTAATTCCCTGCTGATAGAATTTTTCGGCTGACTCTAAGCTAAACGGCGCTTAACCTGCATGATCCAACAGCTATAACCCTTTTGGAGTCTATATCGGTGATCCGAAGTAAAAGCCGTTTAGCTTAGCTGCCCTAGTTTATAAAATAAATTGCCCAGTTTGTTATAAGCATCGATAAAATTGGGATTGAGATCAATCGCTTTTTGATAAGCTGATAAAGCTATACCTAAACGGGATTGTTTTTCTAGCACCATGGCCATAGTATAATGATATAAGGCTTGATTTTCCTCTAAGTTGATGGCTCGTGCCAAACAGTTAAAAGATTCTGTTAGTCGGTTAATTATATAGTATAAATATCCTAAATCGTGCCAGATGTAAGCTAATTGTTCACGCCAAGATAAAATTCTTAAGTAAAAGTCCTCAGCTAAAGTATATTCTTGCCGATTAATAGCCTCTTGCACCTCTTGAAGACAGGAGTTTATCGCAGTCAGGGCATAATTTTCTATCTCTTCATCCCCTTCTATTTCCTCTAATTCTAGCCACTGAAGATAGATTAATTTAGCTTGGCCAAACTGCCAGCAATCAAGATTTCTAATTATCTCTTTTTTGAGCAGCACAATTAAATCCTGACTGGACTCTGATTGTAACAGCCAAAATAAACAAATTTCTTGCGCTGTTGCTTGCTGCTCTAGCAGCAGATAAGCTAATCCCAGATAGGGATAATAATCAGTCACTTCCGGATGAACCGCGAGCGCTTGTTGACAGAATAACAATAATTGATTATAGTCTCCCGATGCTAACATTAGCTCGATCGCTTGTTGGTGATTACTGTTGATCATCGAAAATTTGGGTCTGAAACCCCGTCGTTCTACGACGGCTTTACTGTTAAATATTAGCACATTTACGAAATATATGCTAGTGTGAAAGGACATGGAAAAAGCCTATTCGTTTCGATTTTACCCCACACCAGAACAAGAGTCGCTATTGCGGCGCACATTGGGCTGTGTAAGATTA
>NZ_JASJFB010000509.1:0-2562 GCF_030065455.1 Microcystis sp. M53602_WE12
GTCGCACCTGAGCGAACCATACCAAGTAACGAAGAACCTTAATTGATTGGACAAAAATTCCCGAATCTCCGTACATTTTTGTGGATTAAGTGGGATAAGCTAAGACGCATTTAAAGCGCTTATTCTTAAGATTAGCCGAATCTCCCCCAATCCCTTTACTGTTGCCTCTTGCAAGAGTGCCTCTTGCCTCGTCTCAACAAGCAATTTAAATGCGCGGGCAGCTTACCAACATACGCCACCTGAAAATCAAACTCCGAGAAAATCTCACTTTAACTGATAGTTGATAACCGATTCCTTGATGCTGTTATTCCCAAATTGGACCGGCTGCAATGATTTCTTGGGAGGCAGTGGTAAATTGACGGAAATTTTCCACGAAACGATGGGCCAATTCTCGCGCCTGTAGGTCGTAGGATTCGCCATCTTGCCATGCTTGTCGCGGGTCGAGGATTTTTTTGGGAACTCCGGGGACAATTTCGGGGACGAGAACTTGAAAGATGGGATGAGGATGGAAAACTACTTCCTCTAAATCGCCATTTAAAGCGGCGGAAACCATAGCACGGGTGTGTTTGATCGAAATGCGATCGCCGACTCCGTAGGGACCGCCGGACCAACCAGTATTAATCAGATAAACGGAGGTTTCGGGGTGTTGTTCTAAACGTTCCCCTAACATTTGGGCATAGACGAGGGGTGAGAGGGGGAAGAAACATTGACCGAAACAACTGGAAAAAGTCACCTGTGGGGCGGTGATTCCCCGTTCCGTTCCCGCTAATTTGCTAGTATAGCCGGAGAGGAAATGATACATCGCCTGGTTCGTGGTTAATTTGGCGATTGGTGGCAGTACCCCAAAAGCATCGGCAGTTAAGAAGATAATAGTTTTCGGGTGGGTTCCCATGCCAGATACGGCACAATTAGGGATATAACGCAGGGGATAGGCGGCGCGGGTGTTTTCGGTCAAACGTCCATCATCGTAGTCGGGAAGGCGATTATCGGGGGAAAGGATCACGTTTTCGAGAATAGTGCCAAATTGAATCGCCGCCCAGATTTGGGGTTCGTATTCGGCACTTAAACGGATGGTTTTAGCGTAACAACCGCCTTCAAAGTTAAAAATGCCGTCTTCTGACCAACCGTGTTCATCATCACCGATGAGGCTGCGTTTAGGATCGGCGGAAAGGGTGGTTTTACCCGTACCGGAGAGACCGAAAAAGAGGGCCGTATGACCGTGTTTATCAATGTTAGCGGCACCGTGCATCGGTAAAACCCCTTGTTTGGTCATCAGGTAGTTCATCATCGAGAAGACGGATTTTTTGATTTCGCCAGCGTAGCGAGTGCCACCGATGAGAACGATTTTTTTGGCTAGGTTGAGGACGATAAAGGCTTCGCTGTTCAGGTCGTCATCTTCGGGATCTCCCTGTAACCCCGGCAGGGCAATCACAGTAAAATCAGTTTGATGGGCAGCTAGTTCGATCGCACTGGGCCGGAGGAATAACTGATGGGCAAAGAGGTTATGATAGGCGATTTCGGTGACAACGCGCACGCCAAAGCGACAATTAGGATCGGACCCGACGTAACCATCGAAGATATATAGGTCTTTTCCCTGTACATAGGCGAGGACTTTTCGGTATAACTGCTGGAATTTTTCCTCGCTAATCGGGGCATTATGCTGATTCCAGTCGATTTCCTTTTCGCTATTGGCTTCTTTGACAATGAATTTATCTTTGGGGGAACGACCGGTATATTTACCCGTTTCCACCACTAAAGCCCCATTATCGGCTAAAACGCCCTCATGATGTTCGATCGCCTGTTCGACTAATTGCGGTACGGAAAGATTGCGATAAACGCGACCGAGATTTTTCATGCCTAGGTTTTCGAGGCCGTAGGTGGGATGAAATTGATTTTCTAATTCGTAGTGGAAATTGACGTTCTCCACGCGATCGGGCAAGGGACAAGAGATACTATCATTGGTCAGCGTGTGTAGAGTCGGCATAACCCCAATTCTCCTGATAATTTAGTTGTCGGTTTAGAGCTAAGTTCCAGGTCTCTGATTAGTGCAGTTATAGAAACTAGAAAAACTCCGTTCTCTGTCTTTTTTCACTCCCAGACACCTAAGAAGCTATATTGATTAGTTTATTTGACGATATTTGCCTGATTAATCTGGTCTCTTGCTGTCGGTAAAGCCAATCTTAGAGCGGTAATTTAGGATTATTTGCGTATTTACCCCTCATCTCCCAGTCAGGGTTTTTACCTTTTCCCTCTTGCCGATCTAACTGCTTTTTCTAGATATTTTTAGTCTAGCTGTACAATAGGATACAGACGATGTTTTTTTTACAAAAATTAACAGCTAAACAAAATTGGTCAGCTAATCTAGCAGTTAAGTGGGTGGGTGGAATTAAATATATAGCGTTTCCCAATCTCATGAGGTACACCAAAATCTTAACTCCTGAATCCCGAATCCTGAATCCTGAATCCTGAATCCTGAATCCTGACTCCTGACTCCTCAAAACCTAAGACTCTGTACCTCACAACTATGGGAATTGCTATAAGATGAACGTAGGTTGGGTTGAA
>NZ_JASJFB010000709.1:0-4945 GCF_030065455.1 Microcystis sp. M53602_WE12
AGTACCTGAATTTTCCCCCGATCCCCGCAATGGCTGGCACTTTTTGAGGGGAAAAAAGTCCAAAAGTCTTATCCAACAAGGTTTTTAGATTTATTCAGCAGACCCTAATTAGAGGCATAGAAAAAATCTCAGAAATATTTTTATATAATATAACAGTTTTGATAGCAATCACAGATATTCTTTTGCTTCAGAAGGCTTCAATCATCCAATCCTTGAGGAATTATGAATTATGAATTGGGGAGTGGGAAGTGGGAAAAAAACTGAATGTCATACTAAATCCTGTTATTAAAAACTGATTATTTATTTCCCCTTTTGCCTCTTGCATGAGTGCCTCGTCTCATAACTAGCCTGTACTCAACGGATTTAGTATCAGCATTCATCCCATCGCTAAAAGCGAGGGAATTCTGCTGACACTAAGTTAAAAAGAATACACGGCTGTTTTGATATTTTGGTAGTTATCATCTAGATCTGATTCTAGGAGAATAATCGCAGTAATTCTTCTAGTCATCTCGCTTACTTCCTGCACTTCTGCGATAGTTAATCCCCGTCCTAATAATTTTTCCTCGCGATAACTTAGCCATTTTTTAATAACTTGATAACCCCCGATGGTATATTCCCAAACCCGGGATGGTATATTTTGCCAATAGGCTCGATCATTGAGATAAATATCATAGGTGGTCGTTCCTAATAATTTTCGCATTTCTGGGCTAATTACGCTCATTTCTGCGGTTGTATATTGTCTGGCGATCGCTTTTCCTTTACCCGGCATTGTCACACCATTTTTACCCCCATGTCCCCAACCGACGTTAATAATTAAATCCCCCTTATCCGGGTTTAAATTTCCCCCATCAGTGCAGGAAATCAAGGCGATTTTTTGCAGTGCAGGGGTCGGTTTTTTGGTGACTCCTATAACGGGGTTTTCTGTGTCTAAAAGAGATGCGATCGCTTGTCCTAGTTGGGCAGATTTAATTAATAATTCTTGGCTATTGGGAAGGGGAATTCGTGGGAAGTCTTGACGAATACCGTCGGCATTTTCCCGAAGATACAAGGGAGAGTACCCAATCGCTAACGAGTGCAGCCAAATTAAGGAGGCATTCTCGATATTTTCCTCAAGATTATTAATACCCAGTTGATTTAAGTATTGACGAGATTTTTCCGAGAGATTGGCTTTTGTTTTAACATTTGTATAACTTTCAACATTAAATAATTTATCTTGTTTTTTTGCTTCATGTTTCGCAGAAGGATAAATTAACATGGGAAATGCAACTGCATGACCTCTCATACAATCCCTAGCAAAAAGACTTTGAGTAAATAGAAATGGAATTCCTTCTGGTTGAGCAACTCCTTTAGAACGACTTAATAAAAATAAATTTTTATGTGTGTATTGTACATATAAATCTGGCCTTACTCTTTTCCAAACATTAGGGGCTAAAGTAATATAACACCATCTTGTATCATAGGGACGGAAATTATATCTTTTCAGGTTATTTTCTTTAAACGAATCTAATTGATGTGCTTTTTTTCGTACAGTTTTAGCATCAAAAGACGCGCTATCTCGACTTAACCCAGTTTTTAAAGTTAAAAATTCATCCCAGTCAGTTGTTTTATCAAAATACTTTTGCATTCTTAATGATAAAATATCTTGATCACAATCTATAAGTGCATTTGCACGATCTTCATCCATACCCTGTAATGGAATAATTAATGATGAATCTTGACAAGATAAATCTGTTAACTTTGGCCATGCTAAATAGTGAGAAGAAACATCGGAGGGACGGAAAGAATAACGATTAGATTGTTCTGGGTTAGAGACTTGATACAAAGAATCAAAATCTTGATTATTTAAGCTTTCTAAAAGTTGTGACCTTCTTTCAACTGCTTTAGCTGCATCAATATCATCTCGAAATAAGACTTTAGTTCCTTGCTGAGAACTATTTTTCAACCAAAGAGAAATCACCACTCCCTGTTGAATTCCTGCTGAGAATCCGGGTATTGAGAAAATTGTCTCACTGGTTCTACCATCGGGTGCATATTCAGAAATTTTGCGATTTCCGTGCATATTTTCGATCCAGAACTTATTGAAATTCTTTAATAGATTCTGTCTCAAGACAACAAAAGAAGGTTCACTAACCCAAGAATAGTTAGAAATATAACAAACAACCCCTTTACCAGTATTTTCTGAAATACATCTTTCTGCTAAACGGAAAAAGCGCACATATAACTCATCCAAATTAAACTTTTTAATCCCCCAATCGGAGATTAAACCCTGTTTATACACTTCCACTAAACCTGCTTCTTCTGCGGGACTGGTTCCAGCAAAAGCATTGTAGGGAGGATTACCGAGAATAACTAAAATCGGTTTACCGCGCTTAACTTCATCGGCTGCCTCTCGTTCCTTATTTAACTCCGGAAAACTCAATTGTAGCTGTTGAATTTTCTGTTTACTTTCCTCATCGGGAGGTTGCCAACCGGTTAAAGCATTAGTCAGATAAATCCCCACCCGTTCACTATCTTCTATTAAAGGTACACCCAAACTTTGCAGGAATAAACCTAATTGTAGATGAGCGACGACAAAAGGAGCGGTTAAAATCTCGAAACCGAAAATTCTTTCTATGGCTGCCTTTTTCACCAAAGCCATGGCTAAAGCACCCGCGCCATTTTCCTGTAAAGTATCGGTAATATAGCGCAAAACCTCGACTAAATAAGCACCGGTGCCACAGCAAGGATCGAGAATATAAACATCGGGATTAGCTAAACCGTCCTCAATATTTAATTCTTCTCGTAAAACTCGATCGACTCGCGCTACCATATAGCGAACAATTTCCGGAGGAGTGTACCAAACTCCCAATTCTTTGCGTAAATCGGGATCAAAAGCTTGCAAAAATGGTTCATAGAAATACTGTACCGCTTGTCCCTCATCGAATTGACGAAAAAATTCCTCTCGTCGCACTCGATTTAAAGCTGCACCCGTCCAATTCAAAACTTCTAAGTACCTAAGCAAAATTAATTACACATTTCGATCAAGCTTTTGCCTTTTGCCTCTTGCCTTTTGCCTATCCTAACCAAGAAATTAATTTTGCACGACTACTTACTAATCCCAAAGATTTTAACTTACTCGGTGCGGCGATTTGCTCAAATAGGATCGCTAACATGGGAACATGGAGATGGTGGGCTGCGGATTTCCAATCGAACTTATCCTCTTTATCCTCGCGATTGAGGTTTTGCTTGTGCCATAATACCCAAGCGGAAAATAAACCATAAAAGAGGGTTTGCACGAGGGTAGAACGGAAAAATTTATTTCCCTGTTCCCGTTCAAATTTGATACCTAGGGCATTTTCTAAAGCTTGACGAATATTGGCCAGAGCGGGAAGATCGGAATGATGTTCTAAGCGTGCTTTTGCGTCCCGCGCATAGGAAGCAAGAAACCAAGCAACATCGGCCGGTGAGGTGATAGGAGCCGCCTGTAAAAGCACTCTCTTTAGGTATTCTAAGAGGCTATCACCGTGTTCGGCGGCAAATTTGGATGGATTTGAGGTTTTTAGCCAAAACTCGGCTTCTGACGGGGCTAAACTATAGGCTTCTAATTCTACCGGTTGACCTTGGCTATTGCGACCGATGAGCAGAAAATCGCGATAATTGCTGACTAATACTTGACCGTATTTTTGCCAGTATTTTTGTACTTGCTCGCTGGCGGCGATTTTTTTGATATCTTCTTTGGTTCCCTTAATCTCGATCGCGCCTCTTTCGGGAAAAATCGCCGTAAAAGGTTCTAATTCTTGATTTTTGGGGAATTGATCGACGTTAAAAAGTCCCCCGTCCGGCAATCCCGCACCCTGATTTCTGAGGTTGATAATGCAGCGGACTCGCGGTTTTAGGGTTTTACCGATTTCGTTGAGGAGAGTTTCGAGAGTGCCGTAGTAGGAGGTTTCTTTTACTGCTGCTTGGGAGGAGTGGATTTCGTGCAGGTTGCGAAAATAATTAACGAGGGGATTCATAAAAACTGTGGTCTAGATAATTAAGGTTAATCTTATAAAATTTTGTTACAAGATTGAACATTTCTGCTTTGAACGGTTACAATTCCCATTGTAAGTAGCCGGTTATATTTAAATTAAAAATCGATTTTAGGTTCGATCCCCCCTGCCCCCCTTATTAAGGGGGGTGCTGATAGGCGGGGTGCTCTGATAATTTTTAACGCCTACCTACTTAATTATTGATCTCTCTTGCTTGGAGGAAATTAAAGATGGCTGATTTTCTTGATTTCGTTGTTCGTGACAGTTTGCTCAATCCTCTTAATATCACGCTTTTATCTACAGATTTAGAACAAATTGACGAAGGAACAAGACATGGCATTGATGCTCAGATTGATGACACAGATCCTCTTGGGCGTAAAGGTGCGATTTTAGCTGAGTCGGCATCGAAGGAAACTTCTCCCTTAGGAGTCCTGAACTCTAACCCCTCCCCATCTACACTCTCCTCGGAGGCCCCCACAGTTCCAGTCTCCCCTGCTGCTACGAGTCAAGTGGTCTTTCCCGCTTCCCTCAGTATGAACTCTTCTGGTTATCCCACCAGTCAAGCGTCGAGTCCTGCCTCTGTACCCACCGCTGCCGCCGTCACCTCAGAGCTAAGACCGGCAGCAACTAGCACCCTTGCCCCCTATGCTCCCAATCAACTGATTCTCAAGTTTAAGCAGGGGATCGCCAGTGCCGAAGTTGCTCAGTTTAAGTCCCTCTTTGGTGCTGTTAGCACCCAGACGATTAAACTGACGGGGGCAGAGATTTGGAAGTTATCCGGGTCGCTCTCTGTGGAGAAGATTCTAAAACAATATCGCTCCCATCCGATTTTTGAATACATTGAACCCGACTATATTCGGACGCTGGGTACAATTAGTACCAAGGCCACGATACCCAATGACCCCAGTTTTAATCAACTTTGGGGATTGCATAAC
>NZ_JASJFB010000006.1:0-18393 GCF_030065455.1 Microcystis sp. M53602_WE12
AATAGCCAGATTACATTGAGCAGTTGTTGGCTTCGTAATGTTTCTCATCAGTTGTTCTGTTATAAGAGATGCCCTTGTGTCAGGAAATCAAATCGGAGAGGGTTTTGTCAAGAGTCGAGAGAGAAATTGTATCTAAGACTAACAAAATTAGACCACCCACATTTAAGCCTTTTTGTCAATGCGTAATTTCTATGCTTGCAGAAACGGTATCGTTACATTTTGTGTCGTATTCAAGCAATTCATACAGACTCAATCAATTCATACAGTAAATCAGACAACCACCTGTTACAGTAACACCAGAAGCAGAATTGTTAGCTCAACTTAGGTAAGCAGTTCTCAAATCCAACAAATTCAATAAGGAGAGCATCATGAGCTTAAAAGATAGAGCCGAGGCAACCGCCAAAAATATCGAAGGTAAAGTTCAAGAAGCAGTAGGAGATCTGACTGGCGATCCCAAAGCTCAAGCAGAGGGCAAGGAAAAACAGGCAGAGGCAAAAGTTCGTCACACTATCGAAGATGTGAAAGATGAAGTCAAAAAAATTATTGATTAGTAGGTCGTTTGTCACGGCAACCGCCATTCAGACAAATGATTGAAACCAGGCTTTCATCGGAACTCTTCCTCAAAAAATGGTTTCTTTCGAGACAGGTGAAACACTAGGACAAGGCGGCGTAAATAAACCCAATATTACCAGATATCTAGCTTCTCAAAGAAGTCGAAGATCTCTCCCTCGGTAAATAAACTTACGCCGTCAAAGACTAGAAAAATCTTTCTCGAAAGGGTCTAGACAGTAGTTGTTCATCATCCATGTATCATCGATTCATCAAATTCTTTTTTGGAGTTAAAATGATGTCACTTCAACAGATTCGTCGCTTTTTTGTCACCATTATTTTAACTATAATGCTGGCAATTACTATAGCTTTTGATTTTGGAACTACAAATAGTTGGGCTGCAACTTTACCCACCCAATCGCAGACTCAAATCGCAAGCATGAATCGAGCCAAGGCAGTTACGAAAAATATTGAAGGCAAAGCTCAAGAAGCGATTGGCAACATGACAGGCGATCCCAAAGATCAGATGATGGGAAAAGCCAAGCAAGTCGAAAGTCAGGCTCGTAACGCAGCAGAAGATATAAAAGACCAGATGAAGTTAAAAGGGCGGGCAAAAGCAGTCACAAAGAACATTGAAGGCAAAGCTCAAGAAGCGATAGGTAAAGCTACTGGCAACCGCCAAGATCAAGTTGCTGGAAAAGCTAAACAAGTCGAAAGCCAAGTTCGCAATGCAGTAGAAGATGTGAAAGATCAGGTTCAAGATATACTCAATTAAGGATCGATGACTGAATTTTCATCACTTTTCTCTAAATCAAGGAGGGAAATATGTTTGATCTCGTTTGGACTGCCGTTGTTATACTTTTCATCCTCTGGTTGTTAGGATTCTCCATTAACATTGGCGGCGGCTTAATCCACCTGCTTTTGGTTTTGGTGCTGATTGGCGTTGTCTACAACTTGTTTATGAGGCGACGGTAATTGTTGATTCTCGAACACAGAAAGGGTCAAAAAATCGGGAAAAAGCAAGAATCAAAGTAGCTAAGATTCAGGCTCGAATCACCGATAGCAGAAAAGACCATTTACATAAGCTAACCACTCAATTAGTTCGTGAAAACTAAACGATTGTAGTTGAAAATTTAGCGGTAAAAGACCTGGTAAAAAACCCCAAGGTAAGCGCATCTTAACAATCCTTGACAAAATGAACTTTATGTGAGTTGCTTGCCCACGATTCAGGCATATTTGAGGAGAATTTGCCATCTCAATTGTTAAGCAAAAATCGACCAAATGGGTCGATTTCGTAACTATTCTGATTGACTGGTATCACTTGAAATGCCCACGCGGATGACAAAATTGGCCAATTGTCAATAGCGTTTGAGATGCTCTCACCCTGTAAAAAACCCGAAACTAGCTCAAGCTATATCAGATGTTAGTTGGGGAGAAATCACTCGACAATTAGCCTATAAATGCCGTTGGTATGGGAGAAACTATCGGGAAATAGATATAGCATTTCTGATTCACACGAGGTACATTCCCGAGCCTGAACAGCTTAATCAGTAAAGGTTTAAGTGTGCCGCACAGATGCGAGAAACGCTATAGATGGTTTCCTAGTTCAAAACGGTGCAATAATTGTGGGCATATCGTTGAGAAAATGCCGTTAAGTGTCCGAGAATGGGAGTGTCCTGAATGTGGAACTTGCCATGAAAGGGATGTTAACGCCAGTAAAAACATTTTGGCCGCAGGGCTTGCGGTATCAGTCTGGGTCGCGAGTGTCAGACCCGAACAGAGTAAGTCTGTGAAGGCAACTGCTAAGAAGCAGAAACCTAGATCGTGAGGTCTAGGAATCACCGTCCCTTTTAGGGCGGTGAGGATGTCAATCCCACCCCCTAAATCCCCCTTAAGGGGTAATTCTATCGTCTCCCCTGAAAGGGGAGATAAGAGAGGAGTGGGGACTGAGGGGGGTGGGGGCTGGTTTGCTCAACCGAACGGTATTGGGTAGGGGAGGTGTGAACGATTATAATTTAATTTTATGTTGTTGTGCTGTTTAGTTATTCAAGGAGTTTTTGTATGGAATCCACAAAAGAGCGAGGGCAATTAATCATCATTGGTGGAGCAGAAGACAAAGATGGAGATTGTCAAATCTTGCGAGAGTTTGTTCGCTGTGCTGGCGGGACTAAAGCTAAAATTGCCGTGTTAACGGCGGCAACAAGTGAGCCTCGTTCGGCTGGAGAAGCCTATACCCGAGTGTTTGAGCGACTCGGTGTCGAGGATGTATGTGTCCTCGATACCATTCACAGGGAAGATGCCGACGATCCAGAAAACCTGAAAATCATTGAGGAAGCCACAGGAGCGTTTTTTACCGGGGGAGATCAAGCCCTAATCATTGAACACATCAAGGGAACTCAGCTAGATACCTTACTTCACCAACGCAATCGGGAGGGAATGGTGGTAGGTGGGACAAGTGCCGGTGCTGCCATCATGCCCGATCTGATGATTATTGAAGGAGACTCCGAAACCAACCCACGCATGGACGCGATAGAGATGGGTCCGGGAATGGGATTTCTGCACTCAGTGGTGATCGATCAGCATTTTGCCCAGCGCGGACGGCTAGGTCGCCTGATTTCCGCTCTCTTACAGCAGCCAGCTAACTTAGGCTTTGGCATTGACGAAGATACAGCAGTAATTGTGGACGGTGACGAATTTAAAGTGGTGGGGCGTGGGGCTGTAACAGTTGTCGATGAATCAGAAGCAACTTATGATAATTTAGACGAACTGCTCAAAGATGAAGCGATGGCAGTGTGTGGAGTCAGGTTGCACATCTTACCTCAAGGATTCCGCTTTAACTTGAAAACTCGCAAGCCCGTTTTCTCTCGATCAATAGAGTTAAAGGATAGCAATCCTAAAAAGGAGGCAGAAGTTGAAAGGGAGTAGGTCGGAGGGAACAATCAGTGGTGGCTTGTACCCGCCACTGATTGGAGAATTTATTTAAATCAGAAAAATATTGACTCTGAGGTCTAAGAATGAATCACGATCGGGATGATGAAACCAATCTTGAGCGGCGACAAGAACTGCTACATGATGAAGAGGCTTTTCGACTTGATCAAGAAGAGAAACGCCTGCGATCTGCCAGACGAAGTAATACCTTAAATTGGATAATTAATAGCATTTTCGGGCTGGCAGGAATAGTGCAAATACTACTGGTAATGAGGTTCTTGCTGCGTTTGTTTGGTGCGAACCCACAAAATCAATTTGCTCAGTTGATTAATCATCTATCTGCACCTTTCATTGCGCCATTTTCCACCTTATTCATTAGTCCTGCTTCATCTGGTGGAGCAAACATATTTGATGTTAATATTGTGATTGCGATCGTAGCCTATGCTCTCTTGAGCTATACTTTGCACGGCTATAACTTGCATTTTTTCCTCAAATCACTCTAGTATTAGATAATGCCCGCTATCAAAAATGTAAAATTGTTGAATAATTGGCTCTTTCTTTGTCAATAGAATTACTCTATCTGCCGTCTTATTGCCTAATCTAAATTTAATTGAAAGCCTGTGGAAATTTGTCAAAAAGAAATGTTTGTATGGTAAATATTATGAAAACTTTTCCGACTTTTCTTCAGCTATTTATGAATGTCTGAATGATGCCTATCTGAAACATAAAAAAGAACTGGATTCCTTGCTCACTCTAGGATTTCAGAAGTTTAATAAATCTCAGATTATGAACGACTAAAGTATATCAGTTATCAGTCATCAGTAATCAGATGTGAGTTTTCAGTTCACAAGGGCCGAATCTAAAACCTAATTGGTTAAGCTAAAAGCTTTGATGTGCCTAGTTTCTCACCTTCTTTTTAGGTGAGAGAATTGCCAGATTCTTTCTTTTGCCTCTTGCATGAGTGACTCTTGCCTTCAGAACCTGATTACTGTTTACTGTTTACTGACCACTGAAAAAAACTCCCATCAACAGTGTCTCACTGATTACTGTTTACTGTTTACTGATTACTGTTTACTGTTTACTGAAACAACTCCCAACACTTAATATATGAAATGGACAGATAAAGATCAGATAATTATGCAAGGGATCGATCGACCCCTAGGCAAATATTATGCGGCACGATTGAAAGCTCAGGGAACCTGTTTAGTAGCGGGGGTGGCTAGTGGCCACGGTGGTGAGATAATCGCAGAGATACCAGTGTTTGATCTAGTGGCCGAGGCCGTTGCTGAAGCCGGAGAAATCAAGACCAGTTTAATTTTAGTCCCCCCCAATCAAGTCCTAGATGCGGCCTTAGAAGCGATCGCAGCAGCAATTCCCCAATTAATTATCGTCACCCCCGGAGTTCCCCCCTTGGATCTGGTGGAATTATTAAAGATAGCTAGTACCACCGGGACATTAATTCTCGGCCCCGGCAGCCAGGGTGTGATTATTCCCAATTATCTTTGGTTGGGTATTTGTGAACCGAATTTTTATCAATCGGGGACAATCGGTCTGATCACCCGCGGCGATCGCATAGGGGATGAAGTGGCGAAAACTTTAACAGCAGCGGGGTATGGTGAATCTATGGCGGTAAATTTGGGTACTGACGGCATTATTGGCTCCAATTTGTCCCAATGGTTGCAGGTTTTTGAGGAAGATGACAATACCGAGGCAATTCTCCTCGTCAGTCAGGTGGGGGGAAAGGCCGAAATCGAGGCAGCCAAATATATTGCCTCGGCGATCGAAAAACCAGTGATTGCCTATCTTGTGGGGTTAAATGCAGCGATTGAAACCAATTTCGGCGATACAGAAACAATTATTTCTAACCAACTTTCCTACTCTGTTGCCGCTAAGAATACCAGAAAAGATAGCTTACGTCATTTTCAAGAAGCTGGGGTGACAGTGGTAGAAAAATTAGCCGATTTACCTGCCTCTTTAGCTAAAGTCTTGTCCTGAATTTGACCCCATTGCTCCAATAATAAGCTGTTGACTACCTAAATTACTCGTTAAGACTGCACCGGAGTTGGGAGTACTGGAACTATCGAGGGTATGGTTATATATTTTTCAGCTTACTAGCCGCCGCCTTTTCCTTCCCCCCTTATCCCGAACTGAGGTTAATCATTAATAGACCTCTTGTAAAAATCAAAAATTGTTGTTAGGGTTAGGAGTCAGTAGCCAGTAGTCAGTAGTCAGGAGAATTAAGAATAAATAATAATCAGTTAAATGGTCTATTTACATATTTTATGCCATTTAATCCTTATTTTTGCCGTTTTTGAACCCTGAAAAATTAATTACGCAAGAGGTTTAATCAGTAATCAGTGCCCAGAAAGCGGAGCAAAGGGCAGAGTTAAACCTACCCTTTATTATCGGAAAAAGTCCTTTCTTTTCGTCTTTTTTTGATAACTTATTTTCTGTTTGTGGCCAGGAATAGATTTGTGGTTTTAGGAGTGACAGCCTTAGTGAACTAAAACGCAGAGATTAGACACTAAGCCCAGAAATTTCGGCTTATACCAGTGGAGAGTAACTTTTAAACCATTAATTCGGGCAGCTTGTTCAATAATACGGGCAAATTCATCTTCCGCAAGCAAGCGCAGATTTTTTTCCCTAGCCCAAAACTTCATCCCAATTAAGTTTAAGACAGCGCGATGCCAACTTCTCGGCAGCCAGTGGAAGAGGGGCAAGCGCGTATGAAATTCTAGCCAGTGGTAGCGATTAGGAGTGGTGATAAATAAGCGGGGACATAATCGCAGCAGGCTGCTGACGTATTCAATCTGCGATTGTTCATTGCCGACGTGTTCGATAACCGCCGATGAGATGATATAGTCAATTCCTTCTACTTGGGAAGGTGTGGGAGGCCAATCAAGGACAAGTAATCCGGGGAAAAATGCCGCTAAATGGCTAATTTCTTCAGGAGAACAGGCATAAACCTTAGCATCATCTTCCAGCAACCAGCGGATAAAGCAGTTACTCGCTTGTCTGGTGGTTTCCGGTGTGGAACCATGGTCTAAAAATTTTTTTCCCCTCACACCATCCACGGCATTCTCTAAAAAATCATACATTTTGCGGCGCATTTGCAGGGTGGTCTTGCCGTGAAGTTTCGCCAGGGGGCGGTTTTTGCCAAAATAATCGATGCCTAATTTTTCTACCATGAATCTATTCCTTAATTTTTTTTGAAGGACTTGACAACTGTTCAATATACACTTATATACTAACTAGGCACAAAAAGTTCGTGCGGTTGAGGGAAAAATTTTCTTAACCTTGATGGCCTATGGCCATTGACTACATATGGTTATGGTTAACCCCGACGAGGCTATCTCTGAAAAAACCAATCATAATCAGAGGTTCAACCAATAACAATCCACCTGGAAATAATGGAAAGCAGTGCAAAATTGGAGAGTCAATTATCGTCAAGTTCAGCAAGAAAGGAAAACAATGCTGCTTTTTCTATTGTCATTCCCGTCTATAATGAGGAAAAGGGTATTACTCCGACTTTAAAACTTCTCCAAGAACAACTAAAACTCTCTAATTGTACCTATGAGATTGTGGTGGTTAATGATGGTTCTAAGGATCGAACGGGTGAAATCTTGCGAGAACTTCAGGAATTGATGACATTTAGGTTAATCGAACATCCCAGAAATCGTGGCTATGGCGCAGCACTGAAAACGGGAATTAGACAGGCTAAATATGGCGCAATCGTGATTACGGACGGAGATGGAACCTATCCTAACGAAAGAATTCCCCAATTAGTTGCCCTGCTAGAGAATGCCGATATGGTGGTCGGGGCGCGTACTGGTGCGAATGTCAGTTATCCAACAATTCGCAAAATTCCTAAGTGGTTTCTTGTCCGTTTTGCCGAATGGATTAGCAATAGTCGCATTCCGGATCTTAATAGTGGCTTACGGGTTTTTCGTAAGAGCGTGGTCGAAAGATTTTTTAATATCTTACCCGATACTTTTAGTTTTACCACTACGATTACCCTCGCCATGTTGACTAATGGTTATTTAGTCCATTATGAACCGATTGACTATTTTGCTCGCCAGGGCAACAGTAAAATTAAGCCTATCCGGGATACTTTGCGCTTTGTCCAGTTAATCCTCCGGGTGGGAATGTATTTTGCCCCTCTCCGGGTTTTTCTTCCCATTGCTGGGTTTTTCTTTCTTGGGTTTTTATTTACCCTAATTCAAGATATTTTTGTTCATGAAGATCTCACAGAAAGAACTCTCCTGCTATTAATAGCGGCAACCCAAACAGGAATGTTTGCTCTTTTAGCAGACATGATTGATAAACGAACTTGATAATAAATATCGGTATAATCAGCATTTTTTGCGACAATTTGGAGAGGTATTAAATGAACTATTGGTTAAGTATAAAAACTATGATAAGTAAAGGTATAGTAGAGATTAAGTGTCAAGTCGTGTCGAAAATTTTTCCAATTATTTTGACTTTAATTTGTTTAATTAAACTATTCTTAACGAGAACCAGTGAAATAGTGGCCTCTCCCAGTGATCCCCAGAATTATCTAAGTCGTGCGGAAAGAGCGGTTTGGTTTTCCGATGGAATTGGTATCTTAAATTTAGGCCATCCCCCAGGTTATTCCTTATTTGTTTGGCTAGTCAGTTTTACAGGGATACCCTTGCGAATATTTCACGAACTATTTTACATTTTTTCAGTGTTTTTATTGATTTATTCTATTCGCTTACTAAAAGTACCGAAAATTGTCTGTGTTTTAGTTTTTTCTTTGCTAATTTTCTATCCTCTGACTTTCAGATTTTTTAATGATGCGAGAAGCGAAGCAATAACGGTTTCATTGTTTAATATATTGATTGCGTTGATCATATTTTTGTTGTTCAAGAAAAAAATATCAGAAAAAATCATTTATTCCTGTTTGGCTGGATTAACCCTCGGATTTATCGGCATTACTCGACCAGAAAAAGGAATTGAATACATCTATATGTTAAGTTTAATTCCAATTATGTTTTTAACCAAGCCTCAGTGGAAATTAAGAGAAAAAATCCAACAGTCTTGTTTTTTAGTATTTTTACCCCTGTTAGTCTTCATTATGGTAAATTTTGCCATAGTCTCACTTAACTCAATTTTCTTGGGTGTGCCAGGGGTAAGTTTGTGGAATGCACCTAGTTTTAAGGGTATGTATACAGGATTAATGAAAATAGATGCTGGTACTCCAGTCAGACAGGTTCCTATTAATCCAGCACAGTTAGAAGCAGCTTATCAAGTTAGTCCCAGCTTCAAAACCCTAGAACCTTTCCTTCCTAAAGAAGAAATTCGCGGTAAATTTACAGTCTGGCTGTTAGCAGATGCTGTGCGTGATAGTATCAACCCTGTTAATCCTAGGTCGGTAACTACTCGGCAAGTTTATCAAAAATTTACCGAAATTAATCAAGAGTTAAAAACTGCTTTTCGTAATCGTCTTTTACCAACAAAAGCTTTTGGCTTTAGCTATATAGATCCTAATTTTGGGATTTGGTTGCCTCACCTTAAGGAATCTTCTATAAAAGTGATCACCAAGTTTCTCTATCCTCCCTTTTCAGAAGTAGAAAAAATTTTTCTTGTGGACGATCCTAAGGCAAGTATTACCCTCTTTAATAAGGTAGCTAATCGTCGTGCAGCTTGGACGGGAAAAGAACGGCCTAGTAGAATAAGATTACTGTTAGTTAAAGTGATAACTAGAGCTATTCATATCATCAATACCATCGGGATAATTTCTATAGTATTCTTACTGATATACTATTTTTATAGTAAACCTAAATCACCCTTATTATCTAATTATGTATTTATTCTCTTGTTTATTATTGTGATTAATTTCCTTCGTTTGCTTTTATATTCTTTAGTGGATGCAAGTTTACTGTTGGTGCATATGCGCTATTCTTTCCCGGGTATGCCTTTATTTTCCGCCTTTTCCCTACTAAACATTTTTGTTGTTGTTAATTTATTATGGAAGAAGATAGAGAAAAACAAATTAGTTTCTATCAAGTAGTTTCATATATCAAACTTAGTGATACTAAATCCAGTTATTAAAGACTGATTATTTATTTCCCCTTTTGCCTTTTGCCTTTTGCCTATCCTCATAAGTAGCCTATACTCAACGGATTTAGTATGAGATTGAATCATGAAAAATATAGCGTTTCCTAAGCTAGTGAGGGTACACCTATTTTTCTTCCCTTTTGCATGAGTGCCTCTTGCCCTTTGCCTAAAACCCTTAACGGAGGCAGGAGGCAGGAGGCCGTTTTTGTAACGGGGATTTATGCCCCGCTCCAAAAACTTTTCGCCTTAAGGCGAGGTTTTAGACCTGATTTTTTCGATAAGCTTATCTTATCGAAAAAAGGGCATAAAACACTAAAATCATTGCAAAGTTGGGGCTTTTGTGACCCTAGGATACTGGCTGGCCAAAATATGGGGATTAATCACGATCCTGTCTTGAAAGCTCCACACAATCTGAGTTCGGGATAGGGAAAGGGAGAGATGATATGCTGAAAAACAGAACACCATCCAGCCGCTCTCGCCCTATGCTTAGGATAGACGCTTTATTCTGTCCTGTCGATGACTTCTGCCCTATATTTGAACCTAAATTAACCTCAGTTCTATTCAGTCTTATAACAGATCTTTGTTAGGTTGTTGCAACATATAAAGATACTTTTTAGACCAATTCTCCAAAGTCTGACTACAAAAGTCTCCTCTCCCAAGCATCCCCAACTGTCTAACTTAAAAGCGGCAGAATCTAGAATAGAAGGACTTTTAACTAAAATATTCGCTCAGGACTAAAAACACCCGTGTCTGGGGTTTAAATCTCGGTCTTAGCATTGATAATCCGACAATATTCTGCCAAAATAAGCACCTAGAAGGATGTTTCACCCCATCCAGGGGATTTTCGATGACAATTCCTAAGAGCTACTATATCATGGTAGATCACCTGTGATTCCTCAGACCGGCCAAGATAAAGATGGCAACAGGCAAAAATTAGGAAAAATCAGCGACAATCGAAACGGCAAGATCAAAAAAAATTCTCTTCTAGATTGACCCTTTCAGCAGACCAACTATCCCACCCTTCTAGACAACGACCCTAAGGATAACTTCTATGGCGCAACAAAATAACCTAAAAGCCGACAATATACACCAAATCGATCCCTATTGGGGTCCCCGATGGCTCGTAGAGGAACGGGACGCTTGCGGAGTCGGTTTTATTGCCGATGTGCGCGGTTCTGGTAGCCATCAACTGATTGAACAGGCCCTTTTAGCCTTAGGTTGTTTGGAACACCGGGGAGGCTGCAGCGCCGATCAGGATTCCGGTGACGGTTCCGGTATGATGACCGCTATCCCCAGAGATGTCCTCGCTCCTTGGTTCGCCGAAAATGGCTTAAATATGCCAGAATCTGAGCGACTAGGGGTGGGTATGGTCTTTCTTCCCCAAGCGGCCCAAGAACGCGCCGACGCTAAGGCACACATCGAAGAAATTGTCAATAAATATAATATTAAGATTTTAGGTTGGCGTGCTGTTCCCGTCCGTCCCCAAGTCCTCGGAAGACAAGCAAGGGAAAATCAACCCTACGTCGAGCAAATTCTGGTTACTTCCCCCGATTTAGCCGGTTCTCAATTCGATCGCCTACTCTATATTGCCCGTTCTGAAGTCGGTAAGCAACTGGCCGATGATTTCTATTTCTGTTCCTTTTCCTGTCGCACCATAGTCTATAAAGGCATGGTACGGGGCGAAATCCTGCGAGAATTCTATCTAGACCTGCAAAATACCGCCTATAGCAGTCAATTTGCCATTTATCACCGTCGTTTTAGCACCAATACCCAACCGAAATGGCCCCTCGCTCAACCGATGCGCTTATTGGGTCATAACGGCGAAATTAACACCCTTTTGGGCAATATTAACTGGATGTCGGCCCGGGAACCCGCTTTAGAAACCCAAGGTTGGACCCACGAAGAATTACAATCCCTGACCCCCATTGTTAACCCCGCTAACAGCGACTCCTATAACCTCGATAGCGCCCTAGAATTATTGGTGAGAACCGGTCGCAGTCCCCTAGAAGCAGCTATGATCCTAGTGCCGGAGGCCTACAATAATCAGCCGGATTTACAGGATTATCCCGAAATTATCGACTTCTACGAATACTATAGCGGTTTACAGGAACCCTGGGACGGTCCGGCTTTACTGGTATTCAGTGACGGGGGAATCGTCGGCGCTTGTTTGGATCGCAACGGTTTGCGACCGGCCCGTTATAGCATTACTAACAACGGTTATATCGTCGTTTCCTCGGAAGCGGGAACTATTCCCCTCGATGAAACCACCATTATCGAAAAAGGTCGTCTCGGCCCCGGTCAAATGCTCGCGGTGGATCTGGAAAAAGGCGAAATTAAGCGTAATTGGCCGATTAAACAGGAAATTGCCCGCTCTAATCCCTACGGTGAATGGGTGAAATCCCAACGCACCTTTATTGACAAAGAAACAGCGATAGACATTCCCTCTCCTAGTCATCTCCTTCCCAGGCAAACCGCTTTCGGTTATACTGCCGAAGATGTGGATATGATTATCGTTCCCATGGCAGAACAGGGAAAAGAACCGACTTTCTGTATGGGTGATGACACTCCCCTAGCGGTCCTCTCCAGTAAACCCCATCTTCTCTACGATTACTTTAAACAACGTTTTGCCCAAGTTACTAACCCCCCCATCGATCCCTTACGGGAAAGTTTAGTCATGTCCTTGACTATGTATCTGGGACGACGGGGCAATATACTTAAATTAGGGGTTGATGACGCACATTTACTGAAATTAGACTCTCCCCTGCTCAATAATGCTGAATTAGCCAAAGTTAAAACCTCTAGCTACAAAACAGCCGAACTTTCTACCCTTTATGATCTGACCACCGGCCCCCGGGGATTAGAAACAGCGATCGCTCATTTGTGCGCTGAGGCCGCCAAGAAAGTAGCATCGGGAGCGGAAATTTTAATTCTCAGTGACAGGACTGCTCCTATTGACGAAAAAACTAGCTATATTCCCCCTTTATTAGCTGTTGGTGCCGTCCATCATCACCTGATTCGCTCACACTTGCGTTTAAAAGCTTCCATCGTGATCGACACGGCCCAATGTTGGAGTACCCATCACTTCGCTTGTCTAATTGGTTATGGCGCTTCCGCAGTCTGTCCCTATCTTGCGTTAGAAACGATCGCCCAGTGGTGGATCGAGCCAAAAACTCAGAAATTGATGGAAAATGGCAAATTAGAAGCTATTAGCCTCGAAAAAGCCCTAATTAATTACCGCAAATCCGTAGAAGCAGGATTACTGAAAATCCTCTCGAAAATGGGTATTTCTCTCCTATCTTCCTACCATGGGGCGCAAATTTTCGAGGCGATCGGATTATCGGCAGATTTAGTTAAACTAGCTTTTAACGGTACTACCAGTCGCGTCGGGGGTTTAAGCATTGCTGAAGTGGCCCAAGAAGCGATCGCATTCCACAGCAAAGCTTTCCCCAATCTTACCGCTAAAAAACTAGAAAACTACGGTTTTGTCAACTACCGTCCAGGGGGAGAATACCACATGAATTCCCCGGAAATGGCGAAAGCACTCCATAAAGCCGTGGCCGCTCACTCCCAAGGTGAAGGATATGACCATTACGAAACCTATCGTCAAATCTTGCAGCAAAGACCTGTCACCGCTTTACGCGATTTATTAGAATTTAACAGCGATCGAGCTTCAATTCCCCTCGAAGCAGTAGAATCGATCGAAAGTATCCTGCAACGCTTCTGCACAGGGGGAATGTCCCTCGGTGCCTTGGGCCGGGAAGCACACGAAACCCTAGCGATCGCCATGAATCGCATCGGAGGTAAGTCCAATTCCGGAGAAGGGGGAGAAGATCCGATCCGTTACACCAGCTTAAGCGATGTGGATGCAGAAGGACATTCCGTGACTATGCCCCATCTAAACGGCTTAAAAAACGGTGATACGGCTAATTCTGCCATTAAACAGATAGCTTCGGGTCGTTTTGGAGTCACTCCCGAATACTTAATGAGTGGAAAACAGCTAGAGATTAAAATGGCCCAAGGAGCAAAACCGGGAGAAGGAGGTCAATTACCCGGGAAAAAAGTCAGTTCCTATATTGCCATGTTACGGCGATCAAAACCGGGAGTAACTTTGATTTCTCCCCCTCCTCACCACGATATCTACTCGATCGAAGATTTAGCGCAATTAATCTACGATTTACACCAAATTAACCCCCGGGCCAAAGTTTCCGTCAAATTAGTGGCCGAGATCGGTATCGGCACAATTGCGGCCGGAGTTGCCAAAGCTAACGCTGATATTATCCAGATTTCTGGCCACGATGGTGGTACAGGTGCATCACCCCTAAGTTCGATCAAACACGCGGGTAGTCCCTGGGAATTGGGAGTGACGGAAGTGCATCGGATGTTAATGGAAAATCAACTGCGTCATCGGGTGATTTTGCGCGCAGATGGGGGACTGAAAACCGGTTGGGATATCCTCATGGCTGCTCTCATGGGTGCGGAGGAATTCGGTTTTGGTTCCATTTCCATGATTGCCGAGGGGTGTATCATGGCCCGCGTCTGTCACACGAATAATTGCCCTGTGGGAGTCGCTACCCAGCAGGAACGTCTCCGCACTCGTTTTCCTGGAATTCCCGCTCATGTGGTCAATTTCTTTACTTTGGTGGCCGAGGAAACGCGGCAATTATTGGCGAAATTAGGCTATCACAGTTTAAATGAGGTGATTGGCCGGGCAGATCTGTTAAAAGTGCGCTCCGATGCTCGTTTAACTAAGACAGAATCCCTCAATCTCGATTGTTTGTTGAATTTACCCGATGGCCGTAGCGATCGCTCTTGGTTGCAGCACGAGGAAGTACATAGTAACGGTGCTGTCCTCGATGAGGAAATTCTAGCCGATAGCGAGATTAAACAGGCGATCGAGCAACAGGGAACCGTCAGCAAAACCTACAGGATTGTCAATACCGATCGCTCCGTCGGGGCGAGAATTGCGGGGGTAATTGCCCAAAAATACGGTAATGACGGCTTTGAAGGCGAAATTAAGCTCAATTTCCAGGGCGCAGCTGGTCAAAGTTTCGGAGCCTTTAATTTACCCGGTGTCAATCTCCATTTAGAGGGAGAAGCTAACGATTATGTGGGTAAAGGCATCTACGGCGGCGAAATTGTCATCTTACCGCCCCAAAACGCCAATTATCAGCCCGAAGATAACGCTATTATCGGTAATACCTGTCTCTACGGGGCCACCGGTGGGGTATTATACGTTAATGGTCGCGCTGGTGAACGCTTTGCTGTTCGCAATTCCACTGCAAAAGCGGTTATCGAAGGGGCCGGGGATCACCTCTGTGAATACATGACCGGGGGGGTAATTGTCGTGCTTGGTTCCGTCGGTCGCAACGTCGGCGCCGGGATGACGGGAGGATTAGCTTATATCCTTGATCCCTCCCTACCGGAGAAACTCAACCCCGAAATTGTCAAGATTCAACGGGTTGCCACGGCTGCCGGTGCGGAACAGTTAAAATCTTTAATTGAGGCCCATGTAGAACGCACTAATAGCCCCAAAGGTAAGTTAATTTTAGCTAATTGGGATAGTTATCTCGGTCAATTCTGGCAAGTAGTCCCTCCCTCGGAAGCGGATAGTCCCGAAGCGCAAATTAGCGCGGAGAAAACCTTAACTTCGGTGTAATTTCTTTGGGGTGCGTTACTCTTGGTTAACGCACCCATTGATTAATTTTTTGACTGCGGAGTTGATTAATGGCCATGCTGCCCATCCCCACCACCTATACTAGCTATACCCAAGCACAAGAACATTTTCTTCAGGTTTTAGAACAAGTAGAACTGGGAAACTCGATCGTTATTGTCCAACGTCAGGGTCATCATGATGTGGCCTTGATTGCTGCTGACGAATTATCCGCTTTATTAGAAGAAGTTTATCTTTTGCGCTCTCCAGCTAACGCTCAACGACTTTTTCAGTCCTTAAATTGGTCACAAGAAAGATTATCTCAGACAGCTGCCACCACTTCTCTAGAAGAATTACGTCAAGAATTGGAGACCGAGATTGAGCAAGAAAAAGCCGCAGAAGTCTGAAACCGAAATTGTGCGAGTTTTTACTCAATTATACCTAATCTAGTATCTCCAAATTGATTATATGGGGACATATTAACCTTAATTATTTAGACTACAGTTTTTATCGCTGCATAAGTCGGAACATTTGCTAAAATTTAGGATATATTCACTTTGGCTATCTTTGATGTCATAATTTGGCAATGACAAACGAAAAACTCAGATTTATCGATCTTTTTGCTGGTATTGGAGGGTTTAGATTAGCTTTTGAGAGCGTTGGTTATGACTGTGTATATTCTTGTGAAATAGACGAAAACTGTCGAAAAGTAGGAAAACGAGCCAGATTTAGAGATACAAGGGGAACTCTATTTTTTCCCATCTGCGAAATAGTAGAATTAAAGCAAGACAATCAATCAATATTTAGCATCTTCTTAACCTGATCTAGAGAATAAGTTTGACTATCTTTTTCTTCTTCTTTTGCTTGTATTAAATCTTCCAAATCCTCTAAGTCTTCTAAGATTTCTTTAATTTTCATAAACTCCTCATAAGTTAAAACAGCAAATTCTTTTTTGCCATTTTTGATTAAGAATTCAGGATGTAATTCAATCATTGTTTTCTCCTTAATTTAATTGTAGATATTTTGTCGATGTTTAACACGATAAATCACTAAAGTGATTTCTTCAACCTCAAATAGAATTCGATAGTTACCCACCCTTAAGCGATAATTAGGCGTAAAATTCTTTAATTGCTTGACATCTCCTTGTAAATTATCCGTAAACCAGAAGTTTTTTTCTGGTTTACGGATAATGGATTCCAGAAATTTAACCGTTACTTCAAGCTAAGTCTGCTAAAATCCTGATGATCCCCTCACCCAGTCAGCTACTGCCAAGGCTAAGATAATGTTAACGCTCCCCCCCAATTAGGGTTTTTTAGGCGATCGCATTTTAAAATTTTGTTTCATGTAAGGCGATCGCCTTTGGGAATTTCAGTTCACATAAAGGCGATCGCACTAAATTTAAATTAAAGTGTGAACATCAATACTGGCTAGACCACCCTCATTAAAGGCTTTAGCCAAATCACCTTTGCCATCTCCATTAAAATTGCCAGATAGCCATTGTTGAGCATCCCAAAACCCACCTTGACGAGTCGCCCATCGCTGCATGGAGAAACCACTGCCATTGGAAATGTGGACATCAATACTAGCTAGACCACCCTCATTAAAAGATTTAGCTACGTCATCTTTTCCATCTCCATTAAAATCACCCACTACCCATTGTTGAGCATCCCAAAACCCACCTTGACCAGTTGCCCATCGCTGCATGGAGAAACTGCTGCCGTTAGAAACATGAACATCAATACTAGCTAGACCACCCTCATTAAAGGATTTAGCGACGTCATCTTTTCCATCTCCATTAAAATCACCCGCCAGCCACTGTTGAGCATCCCAAAACCCACCTTGACCAGTTGCCCATCGCTGCATGGAGAAACTGCTGCCGTTAGAAACATGAACATCAATACTAGCTAGACCACCCTCATTAAAGGATTTAGCTACATCATCTTTTCCATCTCCATTAAAATCACCCGCCAGCCACTGTTGAGCATCCCAAAACCCACCTTGACGAGTCGCCCATCTTTGCATAGTAAGCAAGTTTGGGGGATTAGGATTAGTACCTCCCAAAGCCTTAAACACATTGAGCCGCTTACCAGAAACCGTTTTACCGGCAAGGGATGCCAGGGGGTCGCCCGTGTTCATTAAGGCGTTTTTCACCTGTTGGGCTGTCCAAGTAGGATTTTGTGACCACAATAAAGCCGCCGCCCCTGCCACATGGGGACTTGCCATGGATGTCCCTGAAAGGGTCGCGTATCCACCACCAGGAGCTAGACTGTAAATGTCTGAACCAGGTGCACCTAAATCTACGCTGGTTAAGCCATAGTTTGAACCCCACCAACCACCAGTGTTAGCAAATGTCACCAGTTGATCATTACGATTGGTAGCGGCAACTGAAATAATGTTGGCAAGGTTGTAGCTGGCGGGATAGAAAGGATTCGCATCATTATTGTTACCATTATTACCAGCCGCCGCAATAAATAAAGCCCCTGCCTGACCCGCCGCGTTAATCGCATTGTAGAGTCCTTGACTAAAACCGCCGCCTCCCCAGGAATTATTGGTGAGCTTAACTCCTTTGGCCGTCGCATAGTTAATTGCCTTAATGGCATTGGAGGTAGAGCCTGATCCTTGATCATTCAAAAACTTCAGGGGCATGATTTTGGCATTCCAAGCCACTCCTGTCACGCCGACCCCATTATTTCCTTTGCCAGCAATGGTTCCCGAAACATGGGTTCCGTGACCCTGAACATCACTGGGGTTATTGTCGTTGTAGGCAAAGTCCCAACCGCGAATGTCATCAACGTAGCCATTGCCATCGTTGTCAATGCCATCTCCGGCAATTTCCCCTGGGTTTGTCCAGATATTACCGGCCAAATCGGGATGATTGTAGTCAACCCCCGTATCAAGAACCCCAATCACTAAATTAGGATTGCCTTTTTGAATATCCCAGGCTTCCGGGGCATCAATATCGGCATCGGGAGTACCGCCACTTTGTCCGGTGTTATGCAATCCCCAAAGTTGATTAAAACTGGGGTCATTGGGGAACGTGGCCTGGGTACTAATTGTACCCAGCGTCCGAATATAGTCGGGTTCAATGTATTCAAAAATCGGATGGGAGCGATATTGTTTTAGAATCTTCTCCACAGAGAGCGACCCGGATAACTTCCAAATCTCTGCCCCCGTCAGTTTAATCG